>NZ_JBFUGW010000429.1:0-3705 GCF_056402735.1 Rhizobacter sp. P3_C12 | reverse complement strand
CCGGCGCAGCGCGAGCAGCACGGTCGCGTCGTCGCCGATCGCGGTCGCGACCTGCGCGATGTTCTGCAGCACCTGGCCGCCATCGGGCTGGCTGCGCGGCGAATCGATGTGGCGCGCATCGGGCAGCACCGCCGAGGCGCGCGCGAATTCGGCCTGCGCGCCCTGCACGTCGCCCTGCTGCGCCAGCTGGCGGCCGCGCTCCAGCCGCATCAGCGCCTCGTTGTGGCGCAGGCTGATGTCGAGGTGGCGGTCGTTCGGCGCCCCGGGCGTGCCGACCGCCTGCGCGGCCACCGCGATCGCGCTGTCGAGGTCGCCGCCCAGGCGGTGCGCCATCGCCATCGCGGCCTGGCAGCGCGCCACGTCGGCGCGGTTGTCCATCAGCCGGAAGCGCTCGGCGGCCTCGGCGATCAGCGTCATCGCGCGCTCGTGCTCGCCGACCTCGAGCCAGCACTGGCCGCGCAGCAGCAGGATGCGGGTGGCGCGCCAGCGGTCGTCGCGGCGCTCGAAGCCCTGCTGCGCCTCCAGGCACAGCACGTAGGCGCGGTCGGGGCGGCGCGCCTGCAGCACCAGCGCGGCCGAGCGGAACAGCGTGCGCACGATCTCGCCGTCGTCGCCGCTCGCGCGCGCCAGCGCGATCGCCTCCTCGCACAGCGCCACCGCGTACGGGCCGTCGGCGCCGACACGCTCCATCGCCTTCAGCAGCCGCTGCTCGACCTCCGACGGCAACAGCCGCTCCGGCGCGGTGTGCGGCCAGAGCGTCGGGCGGTCTTCGAAGAAGTCGAGCGGGTCGCTGTCGGGCATGGAGCGGGATTGTGCAATGGGGAATCCCGGATTGGCATCCGGGCTACATCACGCCCGCAGCCAGAGGTAGTCGCCAGCCGAGATGGCCTCGAACATGTCGTCGGGCGCCTGCAGCAGGTGATCCTTCCAGTAGCGGCCGTGCTCGGCGTAGTGCGTCAGYGTCTCCATCAGCCAGCCGCCGTCGATGTCGTCGGTCATCGGAACGCGCACGATCAGCTGGGTCGATCCGGTGTCGGGATCCAGGCCGAGTTGCGCCTGGTCCTGCGCATAGACGAGCAGGTTCGATTCCAGCATCAGCCGGAAGATCGACAGCGTCCGCCCGGCCGTCGTGATGCCGTAGTCGAACTGGATGTACATCGCCTGCGGATCGTTCGACACGTGGTCGACGATCACGCTGAAGCCCTCGACCTCGACGCGCCGCGACTGCAGCACCGCCTGCACGTCCGGCAGGTCGAGCTCGGCGCACAGCGCCGTCAGCAGGCCGACGTAGCGCTCGTGGTCGGGATCGTCGCCGCCGGGCGCGTCGCCCTCGGCGCCTTCGGGCAGTTCGCCCTCGTTCATCTCAGCACTCATCGCTCGTTCCTCCTGGCCTGCACCAGCATCCTGGCAATGCTGAGTGCGGCCTGTTCCTCGGTGCGCGGCGCCTGCAGCTGCAGCAGCTTCATCGGCAGCATCCAGTGCAGCAACTTGATCGACATCGGGAAGCCCCCCTCGGGCAGCGCCGGCTTGAGGTAGTTCGCGACCAGGTAGTCGGCCACCGCCGCCAGCCCGCCGCTGTCGAGCCGGGCGCCGGCACGCGTGCTGCCGAGCAGCGCCAGGTTCAGCTTGCGCAGCGCACTCGCCGCGAGCGCGCCGTTGCCGGTCTCCGACGCCTTGTTGAGCTCGCGGTCGATCACGGTCTTCTGCACCACGCCCAGCATGCCCTTCTTGCAGCGCTGCAGCGGGATCTTCGAATCGAACACCCGGCGCGGCGAGCCGCCACGGCCCGGTTCATCCGATTTCTCCGACAGGCTGCGCGCGCGCGCCAGCTTGTCCTGGCGCGATTCCTCGCCGCCGCCGCGGTCCTCGTCATCGCCCGAATCCTGCGACTGGTCCTTCAGGTTGACGGCCTCGGTGCCGGCCTGCTGCGACTCCGCCGAGTGGAAATCGTGATCGTCGTCATCGCCCTGGATGCCGTTCGCACCGCGGCGCCGGCTCTTGCGCGCCTTGTGGGTGCTCGCCCGCTTGGGCCGCGCGCCCGGCCGGTTGCCGCCCACCTGGCGGYCCTGTCCGCCGGAGCGGTGCGGGCCGTGCTGGCCGTGGTGCTCGGGGCTCTGGTGCGCGGCCTGCGGCGTCGCCGCCGGCGCGGCATGCGCGGCGGTCGCGGCAGGCGCGACCGCCGCCGCGCGCGGCGCGACGACCGGCGTCATCCGGGTGAAGGAGCGCAGCATGTTCATTGCAGTGCCGCCTGGACCGCCTGCTGGGCGAAACCGAGCACCATCGAGGCGCCCCACGGTGCGGCGATCACCAGCGTGATCACCACCGCGATCAGCTTGGCGCCCTGCGAGATGGCCTGGTCCTGCAGCGAGGTGATCGCCTGCACGAAGGACACCAGCAGGCCCACCAGCGCCGCCACCAGCACCGCCGGCAGCGAGACCACCAGGCACAGCAGCATGGCCTGCGAGGTCAGTCGAACGATGTTGTCGTAGTCCATGGTCGTGGGCTCGCTATTTGTAGGTCAGCACCAGGCCGTGGATCAGCGTCGACCAGCCGTCCATCACGACGAACAGCAGCAGCTTGAACGGGATCGCCACCTGCGTCGGCGTCACCTGCGACAGGCCGAGCGCGAGCAGGATGTTCGCGATGATCAGGTCGACGACGACGAAGGCCAGGTACAGCAGGAAGCCGATCTTGAAGGCCGCGGTCAGCTCCGACAGCGTGAAGGCCGGGGCCAGCACGATCAGGTCGTCGGCCTTCAGCGCCCTCGCCCGCTCCGGCGGCCACACCGCGGCCGCCGATTTCAGGAAGAACGCCTTCTCGCGCGCCTGCGCATGCTTGTCGAGGAACTTGCGCACCGGCTCCTTCGCGACCTCCAGCACCTGGCCGATCTGGTCGGCGCTCGAGGGTGCGAAGCCCTCGGTCTTCATCTTGTCGTACGAATCCATCACCAGCGGCGCCATGATGTAGGCCGACACGATGATCGCGATGCCGTTGAGCACCATGTTGGGCGGCACCTGCTGCACGCCGAGCGCGTTGCGCAGCAGCCCCAGCACCACGACGATCTTGGTGTACGAGGTCACCATCATCGCGACGAAGGGCAGCACGCCGATCGCGAACGCGATGACGAGCAGCGGGAGCAGTTCACCCGTGGTGGTCTGCGTCATCGCGTGCCACCATGCGTGTGATGCGGGCGCCCAGCCGCGAACCGACCGCCACCAGTTCCGCATGGCCGATCACCTGGCCGCACGACACGAGGCGCAGCCGCGCCTCGGCCGCCGGCGCGCCGAGCTCGATCACGTAGCCGGGCTCGATCGCCTCCAGCTCCGACAGCGGCACCGACACGGTCTCGATCTCGAAACGCACCGGCAGTTCGAGCTCGCCGATCGCATCCGCTGGCTCGCCCGGTTCGGCGAGCAGGTCCTGGTCATCGTCCAACATCTGAAGTCCTCCTTCGACTGTCCATGAATTGCCTTGAATCCGCCCCGGCGCCGCCAGGCAGCGCGCACCGCGCGGCCCGAGCCTGAGCACCGCGGCGGCACCATCCAGCGCCTGCAGCTCCGCAGGCAGCAGCACCACGTCGCCGACCCGCAGCGAGCGCAGCACGTCGATCGACAGCGCGCGGCTCGCGATCACCGCGGCGCCCGGCAGGCGCAGCAGCGAGCGCCAGGCGCTCGGCTGGCCGTGCGGGCGCGCCGCACCGCGCAG
>NZ_JBFUGW010000428.1:0-3716 GCF_056402735.1 Rhizobacter sp. P3_C12 | reverse complement strand
CTGCCGCCTTGCTCTGCCAGCCGCGGAACGGGCAGGCCGCCAGCGCGTAGAGGAACAGCGAGACGCTGGCCAGCTGCGCGAGCTCGGGCGTGGTCTCGTGGCCGAGCTGCAGCAGGCCGAGGCTCGCGATCAGCGCGAGCAAGGCGCCGTCGGCTATGGCGCGGGCGTAGTCGATCGGGCTCGCCTCGCCGCCGAACGCGAACGGCACCGGTTGCGCCGCCTCGGTGCGCGCGAAGTGGTAGGTGCTGTACCAGGTCAGCAGCAGCGTGACGCCCAGCAGCATCGTGAACGGGATGCGGGCCGCGAGCGGCTGGCCGAGCAGGCCGCCGAGCAGCTTGATGAAGACGGCGCCCAGCCAGTACGGCAGCAGCGCCGAATCGCTCGGGATGCCGGCGACGGTCGGCGACCACCAGCTGGTGCTGCCCTGGGCGATGTCGACCATGTAGCCGAAGGCCGTCATGTCGGCAGCCTTCCACGGGTCGCGCCCGAACAGGCCGGGCAGCAGGTAGGCCGCGCAGAACAACAGCAGGGCCAGGCGCGGCAGGCGCTGGGCCGCACGCTGGGTGACGAGGGCAGGGGTGGGCGAGTTCAAGGAAAGTGGCGCAGGCTKTTCTCGGGACGGCGACGATGATGCAGCAACTTGTGCACGAAGTTCGTGCGCGCCAATGAAAAAGGCAGCCCGCAGGCTGCCTTCGCTTGTCTCGTGGAGAGACTGGTTACTTCGACTTCAGGTGCGCAAACTTGTTGCGGAACTTCTCGACGCGACCGCCCAGCGAGTCGATGCTCTTCTGGGTGCCGGTGTAGAACGGGTGCGATTCGCTGGTGGTTTCCAGCTTGATCAGCGGCAGCTCACGGCCATCTTCCATCTTGATGGTTTCCTTCGTCTGGGCGCACGAGCGCGTGACGAACTTGAAACCGTTGGACAGGTCCACGAAGCAGATGTCGCGGTAGTTCGGGTGGATGCCTTCTTTGGCCATGAGAAACCTCTTCAGCGCTGTGATACCGGGAGCCACGCCAAACCACTTGGCGCACTTTCCGGAATGCGGAAAACCGCGGATTATAGCGTCGACCGCGCAGGCATCAACCGCCGCGACGCATCATGTCGAAGAAATCGTGGTTGTTCTTCGTGGATTTCATCTTGTCGAGGATGAATTCCATCGCCTCGATCTCGTCCATCGGGTACAGCAGTTTCCGCAGGATCCAGGTCTTCTGCAGGATCTCGGGCTGCAGCAGCAGCTCTTCGCGGCGCGTGCCGCTCTTGTTGATCAGGATCGACGGGTAGACGCGCTTCTCGGCCATGCGGCGATCCAGGTGGATCTCGCAGTTGCCGGTGCCCTTGAACTCTTCGTAGATCAGGTCGTCCATGCGGCTGCCGGTGTCGATCAGCGCGGTGCCGATGATCGTCAGCGAGCCGCCTTCCTCGACATTGCGCGCCGCGCCGAAGAAGCGCTTCGGGCGCTGCAGCGCGTTCGAGTCCATGCCGCCGGTCAGCACCTTGCCGGACGAAGGCAGCACGTTGTTGTAGGCGCGGGCCAGGCGGGTGATCGAGTCGAGCAGGATCACCACGTCCTTGCGCATCTCGACCAGGCGCTTCGCGCGCTCGATCACCATCTCGGCGACCTGCACGTGGCGCGCGGCCGGTTCGTCGAAGGTGGAGCTGATGACCTCGCCGCGCACCGTGCGGACCATCTCGGTCACTTCTTCCGGCCGTTCGTCGACCAGCAGCACGATCAGGTAGATGTCGGGGTGGTTGGCGACCAGCGCATGTGCCAGCTGCTGCATCATCACCGTCTTGCCGGTCTTGGGCTGGGCGACGAGCAGTGCGCGCTGGCCTTTGCCGATCGGCGCGATCAGGTCGATGATGCGGCTGGTGACGTTCTCTTCGCTCTTGATGTCGCGTTCGAGCTTGAACTGTTCCTTCGGGAACAGCGGCGTCAAGTTCTCGAACATGATCTTGTGCTTGCTCTCCTCGGGCGTCAGGCCGTTGACCCGGTCGACCTTGACGAGCGCGAAGTAGCGTTCGCCGTCCTTCGGAACCCGCACCTCGCCTTCGACGGCGTCGCCGGTGTGCAGGTTGAAGCGGCGGATCTGGCTCGGCGACAGGTAGATGTCGTCGGTCGAGGCCATGTAGCTCGCGTCGGGGGCCCRCAGGAAGCCGAAGCCGTCGGGCAGCACCTCGAGCACGCCGTCGCCGAACACCTGCTCGCCGCCTTTCGCGCGCTTCTTCATGATCGCGAACATCAGCTCCTGCTTGCGCATGCGGGCGACGTTCTCGATCTCCAGTGCCTCACCCATCRTGATGAGCTCGGAGACGTGGAGCGCTTTCAGTTCAGACAAATGCATGGGCAGGGCCCCTGGATGGAAAGAGTGCAGGCAGGGTCCGTGAAACCGGACCCGGATCGATCACTGCGACAAGTGGTGCGAGCGACCCGGCATCGGGTTGCAGGACAACTTGGCACCGCTCTCGCGACGACAGAAATGCTGGGGTTTTGAAACGCTGGAGTTTTGTGCCGGACCTACGCGCCGCTGCCGATGGCGGCTTTGGGCGAGGTGGCAATCTTCAGGTGGTGGCTTCAGTCCGTCCGGGGAGAACGGGGCCCGAGGCCACCACGATTCGGCGGATTATAGATGACCGTCGAGGAAGGCCGTCAACTGGGCCTTCGAAAGTGCGCCGACCTTGGTGGCGGCGAGCTGGCCGCCCTTGAACAGCATCAGGGTCGGGATGCCGCGGATGCCGAACTTGGCGGGCACGTCGCGGTTGTCGTCGACGTTCAGCTTGGCGATCTGCAGGCGGCCGCTGTAGTCCTTCGACACTTCGTCGAGGATCGGGGCGATCATCTTGCAGGGGCCGCACCACTCGGCCCAATAGTCGACCAGGACGGGCTTGTCCGCCTGCAGGACGTCGCTGTCGAACGACGCGTCGGTGGTGTGCTTGATCAGTTCGCTGCTCATGGGATTTGTCCTTGGACATGTGCCACCCGTCGCGAGTGGCAAGGCACAATGATTCTGACACAAAGCCCCTGCGCGCGCGGCGCACCCCGACCTCACGGCCGCTATGGCTTCGATAGCTGCAACGCCCCCTCCAGCCTGCCTTGACCGACCTTGAAACCCCCGTGATCGCCACCATGCCGGCCGCGGCGCTCGACGCGCCCGGCCTGGTCGCGCAGCTGCGCGGCTGGCTGGCGCAGCAGGGCGTCGAGGCGCGCGGCTGCGTGGTGCTGCTGCCGTTCGCGCAGCAACTGGCCGCGGCGCGCACCGCCTGGGCGCGGGCCGGCGGCTGGATGCCGGAGATCGAGACGACGCAGACGCTCGCGCACCGCCTCGGGCCGTCGCCGCCCACGGCCGAGGGCCAGATCACGTTCGACGTTCACCTCGACCGGCTGGCCGCCGCGCGCCTGCTGCGCAGCCAGGACCGGCTGCAGGCCTGGGGCCGCAGCGATCCGCGGGCCTTCGACGATGCGGTGGCCGGCTTCGTGCGGCTCGCCCACGGGCTGGCACGATCGGCCGCGGCAATCGAGCCCGCGGCGCGCGAGGCCCACTGGCGCCACGCCCGCGCGCTGCTCGCCGCCGGCGACGGCCCCGGGCTGACCGAACGCCAGATCGCGGCGATCGCCGTCGAATGGGCCGCGGCTGCGGCGCCGCCCCACACCGACGCGCTGTTCGCGCTGCAGCCCGGCGCCTGGATCGCGGTGCGCACCGGCGGCAGCGATCCGCTG
>NZ_JBFUGW010000427.1:0-3722 GCF_056402735.1 Rhizobacter sp. P3_C12 | reverse complement strand
GCAGGCCGACGCCCGCTGCCTTGCGGCGCGCGCCTTCGATCTCGCCCGGCGGCTTGTTGGCCTGCGGCACGCGCGCCTCGGGGATCGGCTCCTTCATCTTCACCGGATCGGGCTTGGCCGGGATCGGCTTCGCCTGGTCGGGCTTGGCCTGCGGCACCGCGGCCTCGGCCGCATCCTTCGGCTTCTCCTGCACCTTGGGCGGCGGCGGTGGCGGCGGAGGCGTCTCCAGCACCAGCTTGGCCAGCCGCGGCGGCAGCTCGGCCGGCGCGCTGCGGTCGGGTTGCCGCACCGGCAGCCACGGCACGATCAGGAAGATCAGCAGGCACACGCCGACGGTGCGCTGGATGATGCGGCGAAAACGCGCGTCATCCTCGGGCACGCCGGCCCAGGGCATCACCCTGGGATTGAACGAAACGGTGGCCGCACTCATGCGCCCGCCTTCTGCCGCACGGCGAACGACATGTCGGTGAAGCTCGCGCGTGCCGCGGTGTACATGATCTTGCGCAGCAGCTGGTACGGGATGTCCTTGTCGCCCATGATCGTGAGCGCCTTGCCCTTGTCCTTGTTGGCCTCGCGGATCATCTCGCGGCCGGCCTGGATGTCGAGCTCGTCCTTCAGCGGCGCGATCAGGTCACCCTTCAGCCCCATCACGTCGGCCACGTTGGCGACCTTGCGGCCCTCGACGAGGATCTCGGTGCCGCTCACCACCAGCACCACGTTCTGCTTCGGCTCCTTCTCGGCCGTCGACTCCGGCAGCTGCACCGCCTTCGGGCTCGGCAGCAGCTCGACGCCGGTCGCGTTCGAGAGCAGGAAGAAGATCAGGATCGTGAACACGTCGATCAGCGAGACGAGGTTCATGTCGAGCCCCGTCTGGTTGCGCGCGCGGCGCTCGGCCCGCTTCTGCAGCGGTGTCATCAGTGCCATGGCCCCCGTCCCTATCGCTTGACGACCGGCGCATCGCCGATCGAGATGTTGGGGAACATTTCGGTGTGCACCACCGCCGGCCCCTTGGGCGTGGCGACGACGCGCACCGCATCCATCACCTGCACGAGCGCGTCGTACGAGGTGTTCGGCTCGGCCAGCACGCTGGCATCCACCTTGTCCGGAAACTTGACCTTGATCTGCTGGATCAGCGTCGACAAGGCCGCGGTGTCATACCCCTTCGCGTTGTTCGGGATGCGCTGGATCAGCCCGCCCAGGCGGTCGCCGACTTCCAGCGAATCCGGGCGCAGCACCACCTCCAGCTGAAGGTTGTCCACCTTCAGTTGCTCCACGCCGGAGTTCTTCGCCGGCAACGACAGGTCGATCACCGACAGCCTCGTGAACACGGCGGTCGACAGCAGGAACGGCACCAGCACCACGATCAGGTTGATGAACGCGGTGATCTCCAGGTGCGCCGTTTCCTTTCGCAGGCGACGACGAGCAGCCATCTCAGCGCGCTCCGGTGCTCTGCTCGGCCTTCAGGCGCTGCACCAGGTTCAGGAAGCTGATCTTGGCGGCCTCGAGGCCGTCGACGATTTCGGCCGTCTTGGCCTGCAGGAACGAGTGCAGCAGCAGGAACGGGATCGCGACCATCAGCGCGAACGCGGTGTTGTTCATCGCGATCGAGATCGAGGCCGACAGCATCTCGGCCTTCTCGGCCGGGTTGACCTGCGCCACCGCGGTGAAGCCCTTGATCAGGCCCATGATCGTGCCCAGCAGGCCGACCAGCGTGATCACGTTCGCGAAGGTCGCGATGTAGTGCGTGCGCTTCTCCAGGCGCGGCACGATTTCCATCATGCCCTCTTCCATCGCGGCGTCGAAGTCTTCACGGCGGCCCGGGCTCTGCATGCGGGTCAGGCCGTAGTTGACGATCTTGCCGATCGCGGCATCGGAGTTCGCGGTGACGTTCTGCACTTCCTTGAAGCGGCCGTTCTGCAACATCGGCAGCACGTGCGACCAGAGCTTGCGGTTCTCGCTGCGCGCCTTGTTCAGCACGATGTAGCGCTCGATCCCGATCGCCAGGCCGATCGCCATGATCAACAAGCTCGGATAGATGAACAAGCCGCAATCCTGGAAAAACTTCACTGCTGTGTTGAACGCATTCATCTCTGATCTCCGATGGAAACTACTCTGTGATTCGACAAAAAACGGCAGGCGCGCGGGTGTCGCTACTTGGCGGCTGCGGTGGGTGTGGGTGTGGCGGCAGCCACCGGCTGCGTCAGCGTGTCGTACTGGACCTGGCGGCGGAACACGTCGCGGTCGACCGGCGCGAGCGCCTCGTCGAGCACGCTGACGGCGGGGCGGCCGCTCTGGTCGCCGGCCAGCGGCTTCTTCCACGGCACGATGTACAGCACCTTCGGCAGCTCGCGGTTGCCGATGATCTGCGAGCCCTTGATGTCGGCGCGGTCCTGCGCCCACGCGGGCGCGAGGCCGGCGGCGATCAGCATCGCGAACACCGCAGCCACCGTCAGTGGCATGCGCAAGGGGTCTCGGGACTTCATGGTTTTTCCTTCCGGTTCGCAGCCGCGGCCGGCGCGGGCGCCGCGGCAGGCTGCTTACGATTCTTCAGATCTGCGACCCATTTGGTCACCGTGGCATCGCCACCCGGAGTCAACGCAAGATACCGGCCATACAGGTCGCCGGCCTGTGCAACATCCCACAGATACAGGTCGTACAGGATGCCGAGGTTCAGCAGCGGCGCCGCATAGCCGGCATCGAGCGCGATGGCGCGCTCGTAGGCGTCCTTGGCCTTCGTGAACTGGCCCTGCTGGCGGTAGGTGATGCCGAGCTGGTTGAGGTACAGCGGCTGCTTCGGGTTCAGGCGCACCGCCTGCTCCAGCTCGCCGGCCGATTCGGGCAACTTGTTGGCCTGGCGGTAGATCACGCCGAGGTTGGCATGCGGGCCGCCGAGCTCCGGGTTGGCCTGCGCGATGGCCTTGAAGCCGCGCTCGGCTTCTTCCATCCGGCCGGCACGCAGCGCACGGCGGGCGTCGTCGTAGCTGCGTTGCAGCGCGGGGGCGACCGGGGCTTCGGGGTCGGGGCGGGCGATGGCCGGGGCGGCGGCAGACGCGGCCTTGGCGGGGGCCGAGGCCGATGCGGCCGGTGCCGAGGCGGCCTTGGCTGGCATCACCGCATCGCGTAAGGCTTGCAGCGGCTGCGAGATCGTCGAGCAGCCGACCAGTAGCCCGGATGCCAATCCGGGAATCAACCACCTGATCAATGTGTCCCGGATTGGCATCCGGGCTACGAAATCAACGGATCGCATCGACGACCCCTTCGCTTCTCTCGCTCTTGCCATACCGCAAGGGCCGGATCTCCGACAGCGCCTTGAAGCTGCTCTTCACCCACTGGTCGTAGATGCCGTTGGTGGTGCGCCGCGCATTCAGCTCATGCAGCTCGGTGGCCTTCTCCTCGAACGGGTAGGCCTGCTCTTCCAGCATCACGTTGTACTGCTCCAGTTCGAGCTTCGACAGCTTCTTCGGGCGCTGCGAGTTGACGAGCGCCTTGCCGAAGTCCTGGTAGAGCGCCGCGATCTGGTAGGTCGCCGCGGTCGTCACGTCGGCCACGCCGTAGTCGGCCGCCACCGTGTAGGCCTTCAGCGATTCCTCCAGCCGCGCCTTCTTGTTCTTCAGCGCCGCGGCCAGCGGCTCGACCAGCTGCACCTTGCGGTAGCTGTCGGCCACCGGCGCCGCCATCGCGAGCGCCGCGGTCGCGCCCAGGTAACGGGTGCGGTTCGTGCG
>NZ_JBFUGW010000426.1:0-3723 GCF_056402735.1 Rhizobacter sp. P3_C12 | reverse complement strand
GCGTCGCCGTGCGCGTCGATGCGGTACAGCGGCAACGGGTTCATGTCGCCGCGCAGCGCGCGGCGTGCGGCGTAGGCGGTGCGGCGCGCGCTGCCGCGCGTGATGACGGCCGGCCCGGCGGCGCGCACGGCGCGCATCAGCGTCGGCCGGCTCACCTGCAGCAGCTCCAGCAGCCGGCCGGCCGGCATCCGCTGCCAGGTGCGCAGCGTGGAAACGAGGCGGTCGGCGATCGTCATCGTGAAACGATACTTTTCAGGTGGAAAATCGATTTTCCATAGGTGAAAATGAATGAATCGTCGTTTTCAGTGAAACGATTCATGTAACGATTATATCGAGCCCCGGGAGGGGCCGTGTCAGCGCCGCTCCGACAGCTGCCTGATCGTCACCCGGCAGCGGATCCCGACCGCGCCGGCTTCCTTCCACTCGACCTCGCCGCCCAGCTGCTTCACCCGCTTGCGCACGCCGCCCAGCCCGAGCCCGTGGGCCCAGGCCTGCGGGTCGCGGCCGAGGCCGTTGTCGGTGATCGTCAGCTCCAGCCGGTCCTGCAGCAGGTGGAACTCGATGTCGACGCGGCGCGCCTTCGCATGCGCGATCGCGTTGCTCACCAGCTCGCGCATCACGCGCGTCAGCGCCGACCACTGCACGACAGTCAGCGAGATGTCGCGGTCGAAGGTGAGGTTCCAGCCGAGCTCGATGTGCGCCGCCGTGAGCCGTTGTGTCAGGTCGGCCTTCCATTCGGCGGCGGCGTGCGACAGCGGGTGGTTCGGCGCGGCGAGCCCGCGCGTCAGCGTCTTCAGGTCCTGCAGCGTGTGCCGCACGTACTCTTCCATCTCGGGCGACTGCGCCTTGTACATCAGCGTCAGCAGCCGCGCGCCGATGTCGTCGTGCAGGTCCTGCGCCAGGCGCAGCCGCTCTTCGCTGCGGCCTTGCTCCACCGCCTTGTCGAACGCGATCGCGCGGCGCAGCTGCTCGAGGATGCGTTCGGCCAGCCGCGCGTCTTCCGACGTGAAGAGCCGCCGCCCGCGGTGCGCGAAACGCAGCACCACCGAGCCGGGCAGCCCGTCGCCGACGCCGGGCAGCTGCGGCACCGGCACCACCAGCGTCGAGCCGTCGCCGGCCACGCGGGCGCTGCGCGTGGCCTTCTCGACCACCACCGCCTCCATCGGATCGAACAGCTCGCGCAGCAGCTGCATCAGCATGTCCGATGCACGCTCGGGGTGCGTCTCCACCTCGCGCGCCATGCGGTAGAGCTTCTCGAACATGCGCTCGGTCGTCAGCACGTTGCTGCCGAGCAGCTGGTTCAGGATCCACTGCCGCGCGCCGGCGTAGATGCCCAGCGACAGGAACAGCGCCAGCGTCACCGAGGCGAACTGGCCGAGCGAGAACACCGCGACGAACAACAGGTCGAGCGAGGTCGCGATCGTGCTCACCGCCGCGAGCAGCGAGAACTCGCGCATCACCTGCTGCGATTTCGACAGGAACGGCACCAGCAGCAGCAGCGACGCGAAGAACACGTACCAGATCGCCGGCCCGATGTTGACCATCTGCTGCTGCACCGCCGGCAGCCGGTGGCCGGCAGCGATCGCGATGGTCAGCAGCACCCAGGTGCTGATCGCCATCACGCCGAAGCGGCGCATCACGACCGCGAACGGGTGCGGCTCGCGCCGGTACCACCAGCTCAGCAGCGCGAGCGCTGCCAGGCCCAGCAGCGTGACGCCGCCCTGCGCCCACCACCAGGCGCCGCGCAGCGATCCGCCGGCGCACAGCGCCGCGAGCAGCAGCGCGCTGCTCCAGCCGAGCCACGCGATGYGCCGCCCGCCGATCGRCTGCTGGTGCGCCGGGTAGGCGGCATGCACCAGCGCCGCGGCGGTGAGCAGGTCGAACGCCAGGCGCAGCGGCATGTCCCAGCGCAGGAAGCCGAGCGGCAGGCCGAGCTGCAGCGTCGACTCGACGGCCATGCAGGCGAGGCTGCCGGCCTGGCACAGCGAGGCCACGGCATACAGCAGGTTGCGCATCGACGGCTTGGCCAGCAGCACCACCATCGCGACCAGGTACAGCGTCAGGCTCAGCGCCGACAGCACCCAGAACATCGAACCCAGCCGCAGCAGCCCGCGCGGCTGCAGCGCGAGCTCCACCTGCCGTCCGCCGATGAAGAAGACCCGCACGGCGCTGCCGCCCATCACCGCGGCGACCTGCTGGTGCTGGTCGAAGTGGCGTTCGCGCTGCGTGTCGCCCATGATCCAGCGCGGCGAGCGCTGCAGCGCCAGGCCGTCGACGATCGCGACCTGGCCGTTGTCGTTCAGCAGGCCGACGAGTGCGCGGCCCTCGAGTGGCTTCAGCGCGGCGTCGTCGGCGTGCACGAGCTCGACCTCGCCCTGCGCGCCGACACGCCAGTCGGCCGGCAGGTGCGGTTGCGCGGCCAGCCAGCGGGCCGTCATCACGAGGGCCACGCAGCCGAGCAGCGCGGCCACCACCAGCAGGCGCAGCCGCCAGCCCATCCAGCGCGACAGGCGCTGGTCGTCGCCGAGCGCGGGGTCGATCAGCCCGGAGTCGAGTGCGGAGTCGGTGTGCAGGCTCGCCGGCCGCGTCGCGGGGTTGTCCATGCGCGGTGGTCAGCCCCGGTGGGCCGAGGACTTAGACCAGGCCCTGCTTGCTGGCCAGCACGGCCGCTTCGGCGCGGCTGGACACGTTGAGTTTCTTGTAGATCGACTTGATGTGGTCGTTGACCGTGAACCACTTGATGCCCATCAGGTTCGCGATCTCCTTGATCGTGAAGCCCTTGCTGAGGTAGGTCAGCACCTCGCTCTCGCGCGGGGTCAGGCGCTCGTGGTCGAGCGGTGCGCCGCGGCCGAGCGGCATCGGGCGGCTGCTCTGGAAGCCCGACGGTGCCGGCTCCGACAGCCCGCCCATGCCGCCGGGGCCCTGGCGGAAGTGGCCCAGCAGCCGGCGCGCGATGGCCGGCGACAGCGGCGGCTGGCCGCGCACGATCTTCTGCAGCTCCTCGACCAGCACCTCGAAGCGGTCTTCCTTCAGCAGGTAGCCGTCGGCGCCGCATTGCAGCGCGGGGAACAGGTGGTCGTCGTCGGAGTACAGCGTGGTGACGATCTTGGTGGCCGGGTAGCGGGCCAGCTCGGCCAGCAGCTCCATGCCGTTGCCGTCGGGCAGTTCCAGGTCGACCAGGATCAGCTTGAACGGGTCGGTGGCGGCCTCGACCTTCTGCCGGTCGGGCAGGCCGATGTGGCGGCGTGCGCTCTCGAGGTCGCCGGCTTCGGTGATGGCGATCGTGTCGCTGAAGCTTTCGCGCACCACGCGGCACAGGAAGCTGCGCGCAACGGGGTTGTCTTCGACGATCAGGACCTTGATTGCCATGCCGTGGTGCCGGGGAAGAGCAGAGGGGGACGCGGGATGCGCCCTGCATCGTAGCGCACTCCCCCTGCAACAAGCTGTGTCCAGCCGTGTGCGGCGCGGCCGTCCCCCTTGGGTGAAGGGGGCGGGCTGCTCAGCGCGCAGGGTTCAGCGGTTCACCAGCACGATCTTCCCTTGCACCTGGCGGCTGCCCATGCGGGTGAACGCATCCGACAGCGCGCTCATCGGCAGCGTGCGATCGATCGCTGGCTTGATCTTGCCCTGCGCATACCAGCCGGCCAGCTCGGCCAGCGCGCGGGCGTTGTTCTTCGGCTCGCGGCGCGCGAACTCGCCCCAGAACACGCCGACGATCGAGGC
>NZ_JBFUGW010000425.1:0-3726 GCF_056402735.1 Rhizobacter sp. P3_C12 | reverse complement strand
CCGGCGGGCGCGACAACGCGACCGCGCTGGTGCTGCGGGTGCGCGGCCTGGCCGACGGCGAGCTGAACGACGCGCTGCGCCGTGGCCGCGACCTGCCGGTGCCGCCGCGGCTGAAGGTCGGCGACCGGCTCGACGGCTTCACGATCACCGCGCGCGTTGCCGACAACGGCGTGCACTGCCTCTATCAAGCCCGCAGCGGCGAGCCCGGCGAGCCGCTGGTCGCGCTGAAGACGCTGCACCTGTCGCGCGCCAACGACCCGCAGGAGCGCGCGATGCTGGCGCACGAGGCCTGGCTCGCGTCGCGCGTCGGCGAGGCCGACGGCTTCGTGCGCCTGCGCGAGGTGAGCGAGCCGACGGCGTTCTACGTCGCCTACGACTGGCATGYCGGCCGCACGCTGGCGCAGCTGCTGGCGGCCGGCGAGCGCGGCAGCGTCGGCGATGCGGTCGATGCGGCGATCGAGATCACCGGCGCACTCGCGCGCCTGCACCGGCTGGGCGTGGTGCACCGCGACGTGAAGCCCGCCAACCTGCACCGCGGCGACGACGGCCGCTGGCGCCTGCTCGACCTCGGCGTCGCGGTCTCCGGCCGCGAGCCGCGCGTGCTGCGCAGCCTGCATGCCGGCACGCCCAGCTACATGAACCCCGAGCAGTGGGCGAGCGACGACAACGCGGCCGGCGAAGCGGCCAACGCGCGCAGCGACCTGTTCGCGCTCGGCGTCACGCTGTACCAGTGGCTGACCGGCCGGCTGCCGTACGGCGAGGTGCAGCCCTACCAGCGCGGGCGCTTCCGCAGCGATCCGAAGCCGCCGTCGCGGCTGCGCCCGGAGGTGCCGATCTGGCTCGACCATGTCGTGCTGAAGGCGGTCGCGCTCGATGCCCGCCAGCGCTTCGAGACCGCCGAGGAGTTGCTGCTCGCGCTGCAGCGCGGCGCCTCGCGCCAGCTTGCCGCGCCGCCCGCCACGCCGCTCGCGCAGCGCGATCCGCGGCTGCTCGGGCGCATCGCGCTCGGCATCTCGGTGCTGCTGAACCTGCTGCTCGTCTACTGGCTGCTGTTCCTGCCGCGCTGACATCGTTCCGTTCATCGGGCGGCCTTGTGCGGCTGCAGCCGCGTGGTGCGCAGCCCGATGTCGGCGGTCTCGGCCACCGGCCGCGCGCGTCCACCCTTCTCGGCCCAGGTGCGCGTCCAGCGGATCTGCAGCGCGCGCATCACCGCCAGCATCACCAGTGCGAGCACGGCGAACAGCACGAAGCCCCAGGCATAGGTGCCGAGGTACTGCTTCGACAGCCCCATCGCGTTCGGCACCAGCCCGCCGCCCAGCGCGCCGATCTCGCCGATCATCGAGCCGGCCACCGCGGTGGCCATCGGCCAGCGCAGCGGCACCAGCTGGAACAACGCACCGTTGCCGGCGCCGAGCGCCGCGAAGCACAGCATCAGCAGCAGCGTCGTCACCACCAGCGAGCCGGTCGACAGGCCGGTCAGCAGCAGGCAGGCGGCCACCACCACCAGCACCAGCGTCAGCGTGTTGACGCCGCCCCAGCGGTCGGAGAGCCAGCCGCCGACCACGCGCAAGGCTGCGCCCATGAAGGCGGCCAGCATCGTCAACTGCCCCGCCTGCACCTTGCTGACGCCGAACTGGTCGTGGTAGTAGGAGGGCAGGAAGGTCGTGAGCCCGATGAAGCCGCCGAAGGTCACCGCGTAGATCAGGCTGAAGGCCCAGCCGTCGCCCTCGAACAGGCAGGCGACGTGCTCGCGCAGGCTTGCGTGGCTGTCGACATCGGGCGGCTCTTTCGCGAGCAGGATCATCACCAGCATCGGGATGGCGATCGCCGCGGCCGCGACGCCGTACACCGCCTGCCAGCCCAGCCACTGCGCGAGCGGCGGGGCCACCAGCACCGACACGGCGGTGCCGACGTTGCCGGCGCCCACCAGCCCCATCGCGAGGCCCTTGTGCTGCGGCGGGAACCAGCCGGCGCCGAGCGACAGCGCGACGCCGAAGCTCGCGCCGGCGATGCCCAGCAGCACGCCCATCGCGAGCAGCTCGTTGAAGCTGTGCACGAAGAAGAAGCCGAACAGCATCGCCACCGCGATCAGCCCCATCTCGACCAGCGTGGCGCGCTTGCGGCCGATGTACTGCGCCAGCACGCCGAGCGGAAACCGCATCAGCGCGCCGGCGATGATCGGCACCGACAGCATCAGGCCCTTCTGCGCCGGCGACAGCGAGAAGGTCTCGCTGATGAAGGGCGCCATTGCGCCGTTCAGCACCCAGATGCAGCAGGAGAACGCGAAATACAGGAAGGCCGCGAACAGCGTCGGGCCGTGGCCCGCGCGCAGAAAGCTCTTGAACGAGGTTGACATGTGCAGCGCCGAAGCTGTTGGCACATGAATGCCCACTTCGTCGTGAGCATCACCCGCGGTGCGGAGGCAAGGTCGGGTGCAGCGTCACACCCGCCGCATGCTTTGCAAGCGCCATGCCAGCGGTGCAGCGAGTCTTGTGGCACCCGGCGCTGGTATGGTTCGTTCCTTGCACGATGCGTCGTGCCTCCTCCTCTGTCGCACCCTGCTGTCGAACCTCTGCCGAACCGGCTTTCCATGACCTCTGCCCTGATCCTGCTCGGCCCCTCCCAGGGCTTGCCTGCACTGCAGGCCGACCTGCAATCGAGCGGGATTCACGTGCTTGGTGCGGTGGGCTGCGGCAACTTGGTGCGGGAATCGATCCGTCTCGGGCCGGATGTGGTGGTTTGTCACGATGCGCCGGCCGATGCGGCGGTGTTCGAGGCCTGCGCGCTGCTCGCGGCCACCGCGCCGCGGCCGGTGGTGCTGTTCACGCAGGACCCCGATGCGCAGAAGATCGAGCGCGCACTCGACAGCGGCATCCACGCCTATGTCGTCAACGGCTACGCGCCGGCCCGGCTGCGGCCGGTGCTGCAGCTCGCGCAGGCGCGCTTCGCACTCGAGCAGAAGCGGCAGGCCGCGCTCGACGACGTGACGCATCGCTTCGAGGAGCGCAAGCTGGTGGATCGCGCCAAGGGCATCCTGATGCGCGCGCGCCAGGTGTCCGAGGACGAGGCCTTCCGCGTGCTGCGCACGGCGTCGATGCACAGCAACCAGCGCGTCGGCCAGGTGTCGCAGCAGGTGATCGAGGCGGCGCGCTATGCCGAGGCGGTGAACCGCGCCGGGCAGCTGCGCATGCTGTCGCAGCGCATCGTCAAACTGTATGCGCTGAGCGCGCTGGGGGTCGACAGCGGTGCGCATGCCGGGCTGCTGGACGAATCGTGCGCACGCGTCGATGCCAACGTGCTGGCGCTGCGCAAGGCGGTGTCGCAGGCCACCTTCGGCGACCTGCTGAGCGCGGTCGAGGTGCCGTGGCAGCGGCTGAAGGCGGCGCTCGCCGACCCGCCGCAGCGCGGCCGGGCGGCCGATGTCGACGTGCTGGCCGAGCGCGTTCTTCAGCAGGCCGACCAGCTCACCAGCAACCTGGAGACGGCCGGGCTGGTGGCGACGCTGCACGTGCTGAACGTCTGCGGCCGCCAGCGCATGCTGTCGCAGCGCTGGGCCAAGCAGCTGCTGCTGGGGGAGCTGCTCGAGGGCGACGCGGCGCTGCGGGCGAAGGCCCTGGCCGACGAGGCCGGCACCGCGTTCGACGAGGCGATGCGCTACCTCGACGGCATCCCGCTCAGCACGCGCGACATCCGCGACTCGCTCGACGCCGCCCGCGATGCCTGGCT
>NZ_JBFUGW010000424.1:0-3750 GCF_056402735.1 Rhizobacter sp. P3_C12 | reverse complement strand
GCCACACGTATTCCCGCAGCGCGGCCCCGTTCTGGTCGTACTCGCCCAGCAGATGGCCCGCCTGGTCGTACACGAAGACCACCGTGCTTTGCGGCCCGGTGCTGCTCACCTTGCGCACGCGCTGCCCGGCCGCGTTGTAGGTGTAGCGCGTCGTCACGCCGGCCTTGGTGATCGTCGCGAGCTGGCCGCGCAGGTTGTACGTCGCCGTGTAGCCCGAGCCATCGGCCGCGCTGTCGCTGAGCGTGTTGCCGGCGTTGTCGAACACGAGGCTTCTGGCCGGGTTCGTGATGCTCGTGGTCCGGTTGCTCGTCGCCTCCACGCCGTACGTGCTCGGGCTGCCGTTCAGGCTCAGGCCGGTTCGGTTGCCGTTCGCGTCGTAGCTGATGCCCCAGCTCGCCGCGTTCGTCGTGATCCCCGTCAGCCGGCTGTTCTCGTCGTAGCCGAACGCCTGGTCCAGCGCCGGCTGCGCCGTGCCGTCCGCGCTCAGGTGCGTGAAGCTCACGATGCGGCTCGCCTCGTCGTAGCGCACATCTCGCAGCGCCTCGCCCAGCGGGTAGCGCACCTCTCATTTGAAAGATCAGACTCAAGAGGGTCTGTGCCTCCTTCGGAGGATCCACACAATGAAGGAGATTGCGATGGGAATTGAAGAGATCGCCAAGTACTGCCAAATGCCGATCAAACCAGTTGATGCGGCGAACCACCTAGAACTCACGACGAAAACGGCCACCAAGAAGTACAGAAATGACAGCCATGCAGCTGTTAGCAGCGGTATGCGTCGAAGCAGCAAGTAGCAGATCACCACCACCGGGGCGTATAGCAGCATCGAGAAGGCAACTTGCATCACGATCCCACCTGAAAAGAACACGCGCAGTGGAAAGTTGACTTCCACTGACATCTCTCGATAGCCGAAGTGATTGGCGAGGGCTCCCAATAGTGTGCCAAACCAAGCTCCGGCAAATGATGAGACCCCAACTACAAGAGTTGCCGACAACCAATGTCCCGCCTGACTATTGCGCACAGATGCACCTCCGGATTGTTGGAGTTTGCCCAGGCCGCAATCCCCAGTTATTGACTTCCACACGGCCGGTAATGTCGCTTGCAGATGCCACCTTACCGTTACCGACGTACAGCCCCGTATGTCCTGTGTAGCCTTCCCCAGCGTGACCAATCGCGAGTACATCGCCGGGCATCATTGGCCCAGACACCACTTGCCAGTTTTCGATCGGCGAGTTCGGATCGGCGATTTCGCCGGCAGTTGCCAATCGCCCGTTCACCAGCGGCGGGCTCGATCCACTCTCAGTGACCGCTGTGTTGACGAACTTATTGCACTTGAATTCGAGGAACCAGCCAGGCCCACCCTGCCAACCCGGATTTCCCCACCCTGGCTCTTGATCATGTGACGCAGCAGCGCTTGCGATCGCGCTGGGGCTGCACGCGCATGGACGAGGGCGCGGACGCGCATGATTGCCCCCGCCGCCCATGAGACCAAGCGTGTCAATCATGCTCAGAGGGTTGCCCTCCACATAGCTGTACGTCGACAGACTGCCGCCGGCCAAGCCAATGGGATCCGACTGCGGATACCCTCCCCGCGAAGAGTCCTAGTCGCGATAGTAGTTGTACCAAAGCCCACTCTCCGCATCCGCATACTGCCCCGGGAACCTCAGGTTCTGCACGAAGACCCCCAGCCCGCTCGGGTTGGTCTCCGGCGCGCTCGTGCCGAAGGGCTCCGCCAGCCAGCGCCAGCGCACCCGGTTCTCGCGGTCCACCACCACCCTGGGCGTGTCCGCGTCGTCACCCCGCCCTTGGTGATCGTCGCGAGCTGGCCGCGCAGGTTGTACGTCGCCGTGTAGCCCGAGCCATCGGCTGCGCTGTCGCTGAGCGTGTTGCCGGCGCTGTCGAACACGAGGGTTCTGGCCGGGTTCGTGATGCTCGTGGTCCGGTTGCTCGTCGCCTCCACGCCGTACGTGCTCGGGCTGCCGTTCAGGCTCAGGCCGGTTCGATTGCCGTTCGCGTCGTAGTTGATCGCCCAGCTCGCCGCGTTCGTCGTGATGCCCGTCAGCCGGCTGTTCTCGTCGTAGCCGAACGCCTGGTCCAGCGCCGGCTGCGCCGTGCCGTCCGCGCTCAGGTGCGTGAAGCTCACGATGCGGCTCGCCTCGTCGTAGCGCACATCCCGCAGCGCCTCGCCCAGCGGGTAGCGGATCGCCCGGCCCGCGAGGTCGAAGTAGCGCTCGTTCGACTTCGTGCCGCTCGCCATCGCCCAGCCCCAGCGCTTCACCGTGCCGGCGGCTCGTCAGCTTGCCCACGCCGTAGCTGAAGCCCGCGCCGGTCTAGCTTGGAAGGTGGTCCTCTTCCAAACTCAAATCGCTGCACACGCACACAGCCGAAGCACCGTAAGAAGGACTGATCCTGACGAGCATCAAGCCATCGTTCCGAAGTCGATCCATGGTCCGCTGAAGAAACGAGGACTGATCAGCATCGACGTCGAAAGCAAACGCCACATCATCTAACGTCAACTGATCGCCCGTAGAGACGTCAATGCTGAGGATGATGTTTCCTTGCCTGAAATCGTCAGCCCGAAGCCGGTCGACACCATGCATGACCAAACAGAACCGACTTCCATCGCTTGTTTCCACTGGAAGAAGCAATCTCTTGTCTTTGCAGAGCAAAAGCCCACGTACCAGCCCGTCGTGGAGAGCTGGTCTCAAGACAGTCCCGTTCGATGAGAACTCGATTTCGTGCATGGTCAGCTTCCTCCAAGGGGGTTTCCCGGGTCGCCTTCTTCCGGAAGCCGTCCCGCGCCGCGATTCTCGTTGCGAGGAGGCCCTCCTCCTTCTGGACGCCCCCAATCATGAACATGGGGCTTTCCCAGTCCATCGTGACTGTGATCCCAATCCGTGTCCGTCTCTGGATAGCCGTCAGGACCGTAGAGACGAGTTTGCCCTCTCTCTCCATTTTTGTTCGGGCAGGTCACTTCGCTTCCCGGCTTTCCCCGAAACGGGTTCGATATCGATGTCGCATAGATCAAATTGTTGAGCCACTCTCCCGCGGCTCGTCCGCCCCAAGCTCCCAGCTGCCCACCAATGATCGTGCCCGGTACACCGCCACCCAACGGAAAGATGGCCTCGCCCACAGCCGCGCCACCAACTCTCCTGCCCCAGCCACCAAGAAGGGCACCCGCATCTCCAAGCGCGCTCAATCCATTCGGATCCACCCATTGAAGTGGCTTTCCGCGCACATACCCATACGTCGACACACTCCCACCCGTCAGCCCAATCGGATCGCTCTGCGTGTACTGCCCGCCCGCCGAGTTGTAGTACCGACGGTAGTTGTAGAACAGCCCGCTCTCCTGGTCCGCATACTGCCCAGGGAACCTCAGGTTCTGCGTAAAGACCCCCAACCCGCTCGGGTTGGTCTCCGGCGCGCTCGTCCCGAAGGGCTCGGCCAGCCAGCGCCAGCGCACCCGGTTCTGCCGGTCCACCACCACGCGCGGTGTGTTCAGGTGATCGCTGTGGATGAAGTACACCAGCGGCTCGCCCGATGGGTTCGCCGGGTCGGGCGTGAACATCGCCATCGGCGTGTCGCGCAGCCACACGTATTCCCGCAGCGCGGCCCCGTTCTGGTCGTACTCGCCCAGCAGATGGCCCGCCTGGTCGTACACGAAGACCACCGTGCTTTGCGGCCCGGTGCTGCTCACCTTGCGCACGCGCTGCCCGGCCGCGTTGTAGGTGTAGCGCGTCGTCACGCCGGCCT
>NZ_JBFUGW010000423.1:0-3773 GCF_056402735.1 Rhizobacter sp. P3_C12 | reverse complement strand
GCATGAGACGGATGATAGAACCTATGCCTTGAATTTGGCGGGTCACCTTATTGATGGTTCGCTCAAGGAGCTTCGGGGAAAACTTCAGCACGGCGGGAATGGTGATCAGAATATAATTTCAGAAAGCTATCATTCACTTTATTGTCGGATGCAGGCAATACGGTATGAGAAGGATGAAACTGAGTTCGATGATGGGTTTGTTAAATTCCAGGAGGCTGCCTTTTCAGCAATGGAATCGGGTGATGTGGATGAATATGAGAAAGCATTGGAGTATCTTGTTGGTTTCATCGCTGAGAAGGCAAGTGATGTCATTGATATCGATGCGCTAATGGCTGAACTGGACGATAGGGACACTGAAAGATCCCAGGATGAGTTTGGTTTGGAGGAGGGGAAAATGATCTACGTGGAAAACCTCTCGAATGAATCTTGTCTACCCGAGGAGGCTGAGTTGCCGCATGTGGGGGATTCATTGAGTAGATCAGAGGACAGTGAAGCTGATACTGAAGATCCATCGTCTGCCAAGCCGGTTCATGCGAAAGTCAAGCCGGAAGTCGCTGGTGCAGTTAACAAGGACTTGCGTCATCGTGAATTGATGCAGGAGCTTGATGGCAAATTCGAGGGGCAACAGAGAAAAGGACGAAAAGAATACAAGAATGTGATCACGAAGCCGAAAAAACGAAATACCAATTCGCAAACAAGAAATCGTCAGATCGGCACGCGGACTGAGTTGCATCTAGACGGCAGCGGTAGTGATGCCGCCATGAACAAGATTTCTCGAAAGCAGGAGGAGACTAGAAGGGTGATGGTTCAAGGGACGGCGAACTCGATCGAGCATGTAATTCACGAGGAGGTGAGTGATGCAGGCAGAAAAATATCTCATTCCGCATTGAGGGATCAGTATTGCGAGCCTCTTGATAAGCAGGCGCCTGAATTGCAGACGGCAGGCAGGCGGCGGAAGGATTTTGGTCGCGACGCGACTAATTGGGGGGCCTTGGTAGATCGAGAAGTTTGCCGAGACCCTATCGATTTCAAAGTGCTGCACAACATGTGCAGGTTGCTAGCGGCAGACTGCGAAGGTGTGTCCCGCCGTTCCGCAGCTCGTTACAAGCAGAAGAACCTTCTTGAGATGAAGGATTATTTCAAGCAGCAAGCGGCGGTATTTTTGCCGAAAGAGAAACCTGAAGTCGACGATGGTCTGAAAGCGGCGGCGGTTGCTTTCTCACTGCAATGCAAGATTCATACGCGGAGAATTGTTGAATATTCAAATTACAAGCCGTCGCAAGAGAACTGACCGCATCGGCGATCAACGATCAAGAGCCCGCCGGGCTTTCCCCAACGGGGAAAGCCCATCCCCATCCCCCTCGAAGCTCGGTAAAAAATCTCTCCGCCCCATCACCCCGAGGAGAGAGACATGGACCGCCGTACCCTGATCACCCGCACCGGCCTGGCCGGCGTGCTCGCCGCCGCCAGCGCCCCCGCCATCGTGCATGCCCAGACGGCCCTGCGCTGGCGCCTCGCCTCCAGCTTCCCGAAATCGCTCGACACCATCTTCGGCGCCGCCGAGGTGTTCGCCAAGAAGGTCGGCGAACTCTCCGGCGGCAAGTTCCAGATCTCGGTGCACGCGGCCGGCGAGATCATGCCGGCCTTCGGCGTGGTCGATGCGGTGCAGAACGCCACCGTCGAGATCGCGCACACCGCGCCGTACTACTTCTTCGGCAAGGACGAGACCTTCGCGCTCGGCTGCGCGATTCCGTTCGGCCTGAACTCGCGCCAGATGACGGCGTGGATGGTCGAGGGCAACGGCCTGAAGCTGATGCGCGAGTTCTACCACCAGTACAACATCGTCAACTTCCCCGGCGGCAACACCGGCGCGCAGATGGGCGGCTGGTTCCGCAAGGAGATCAAGTCGCTGGCCGACATGAAGGGCCTGAAGATGCGCATCGGCGGCTTCGGCGGCCGCGTGCTCGAGCGCATCGGCGCGGTGCCGCAGAACATCCCCGGTGGCGACATCTACCCCGCGCTCGAGAAGGGCACGATCGACGCCGCCGAATGGGTCGGCCCGTACGACGACCAGAAGCTCGGCTTCAACAAGGTGGCGCCCAACTACTGCTACCCCGGCTGGTGGGAGGGCGGCCCGCAGCTCGACTTCTTCGTCAACACCAAGGCCTTCGACGCGCTGACGCCCGAGTACAAGGCGGTGATCGAGGCCGCCTCCGCGGTGGCCCACATCGACATGCAGGCCAAGTACGACTACCGCAACCCGGCCGCGCTGAAGCAGCTGGTGGGCAGCGGTACGCGGCTGTTCCGCTTCCCGAAGGAGGTGATGGAGGCGGCCTTCAAGGCCTCGCAGGAGATGTACGCCGAGCTCTCGGCGAAGAACCAGAACTGGAAGAAGGTCTACGAGGACTTCGCGAAGGTGCGCGCCGACCAGAACCTGTGGTTCCGCTTCGCCGAGGCAGCCTTCGACGACTTCATGCAGACGCAGAAGCTGTAGCCTACTTCTTGCCGGCCTCCTGCTGCAGCGCGCGCTCCACCGCCTTCATCTGCTCGTCGTCGGCGCTCGACTTCGATGACGGCGGCGCGCTCGCGGCTTCTTCGGCCGGCTGCGGCATCAGGCCGTCCATCGACGGCGCCGGCTTGTCCTGACGCTCCTGCTGCAGCTGCTGCATGATCTCGTCGTTGTTCAGCTTGTTCTCTTTGCCGAGCCCGCTCGACACCAGGCCGGGGAACGCGATCACCAGGCCCACCATCACGATCTGGATCAGCACGAACGGGATCGCGCCGCGGTAGATCTGCCCGGTCGTCACCCGGGCCACCGGCGCCTTCGTGACCTTGTCGGTGTAGTCGTCCACCGGCGCCACGCTGCGCAGGTAGAACAGCGCGAAGCCGAACGGCGGGTGCATGAACGAGGTCTGCATGTTCACCGCCAGCAGCACGCCGAACCACACCAGGTCGATGCCCAGCGTGTGCGCCACCGGCCCGATCAGCGGAATGATGATGAACGACAGCTCGAAGAAATCGAGGAAGAAGGCGAGCACGAACACCAGGATGTTCACGACGATCAGGAAGCCCAGCTGGCCGCCGGGCAGGCCGGTCAGCAGGTGCTCGACCCACTTCGGCCCGTCGACGCCCTGGAACGACAGGCTGAACACGGTGGAGCCGACCAGGATGAACAGCACGAAGCACGACAGCTTCATCGTCGTGTCCATCGCCTGGCGCAGCAGGCTCAGGCTGAGGCGCCGGCGCGCGAGCGCCATCACCAGCGCGCCGGTGGCGCCCATCGCGCCGCCTTCCGTCGGCGTGGCGACGCCGAGGAAGATGGTGCCGAGCACCAGGAAGATCAGCGCGAGCGGCGGGATCAGCACGAAGGTCACGCGCTCGGCCATCTTCGACAGCAGGTTGAGCCTGGTCACGCGGTTGATCACCGCCAGCAAAAAGGCAAAGCCGACGCCGACGCACATCGACGTGACGATCAGCTCGTCGGTCGGCGTGGCGGCGGGCCGGCTGCGCGCGAAGGCGAAGGCCGAGGCCACCGACAGTGCCGCCACCACGCCCAGCGAGCGCAGGCCGCTGCTGCCGTCGGCCTCGCGGATCGTGCGGGCTTCCTTCGGCAGCGCCGGCGCCCACTGCGGGCGCCACATCGTCACGCCTGCGATGTAGAGCACGTACAGGCCGGTCAGCACGAAGCCGGGAATGAAGGCGCCCTTGTACAGGTCACCGACGCTCTGGCCCAGCTGGTCGGCCATGATGATCAGCACCAGCGACGGCGGGAT
>NZ_JBFUGW010000422.1:0-3790 GCF_056402735.1 Rhizobacter sp. P3_C12 | reverse complement strand
AGAACGGGGCGCGCATGTACAGCCTGTTCGCGCTGGCCAACCTCATGATCGCCAAGAGGCCGCTGCTCAGGCCTGCAGGGGTCAGTGCGCCCTGAAGGTTAAGACGAGCTCGCCAATCATTCGAAATCCACGCAAACGTGCGCTCGCCGCGGTGCAATGCATTCGCAGAGAAGCTGTCGGCTCCAGACATTGAATTGATCAGCTCATCCCTAGGGGGAATGACAGGCCGGCAACGCGGTAGTTCTGTCGGCAGTCGATGGGCATGGTGTGTGATACTGAATAGGCGGAGTGAACGGCCTTTGAGCACAAGCCCGGCGGCGTTGCATCCTGCTCTGTGCGGATGTCGCATCGGCCTCGTCGTGCGATCGTGTTGGGTCGCCGCGAGGCGACGGCTGGATTGCGCACAGGATGAGCGGCGGTGTGGGCTTGCAGCGATTCTTCTTCGCCGGGTTCAATTGCTGCGGCGCGATCAGATGGCGTGCGGCACGATGGGGCCAGCGCTCGGCGGCGTTTCGAACAAGCGCACCGTCACCGCCGAAGAGATGAAGGGGAGGAGTGCAGGATGATCACGAGCGGTTCGCAGTGGCATCGTTGGGACCCGCACATCCACGGGCCTGGCACCGTGCTGAACGACCAGTTTGGCGGCGACGATCCGTGGGCGGCGTATTTGCAAGCCATCGAGTCGTGCACGCCTCGCATCGAAGCGCTCGGCATCACCGACTACTACACCACCAACACCTACCAAGAGGTGCGCCGCCACAGGGAACAAGGGCGTCTGCCGGGCGTGAAGCTCCTGTTCCCGAACATCGAGCTTCGCCTCGACGTGGCTGCCAAGACCGGGTTCGTCAATCTCCATCTCCTCGCGAGTCCTGAAGATCCAGACCACGTGGAAGAGATCAAGCGCTTCCTGTCGCGTCTGCATTTCGGGGCGCACAGTGACCGCTACGACTGTACCGAAGTCGATCTGATCCGGCTGGGCAAGGTGTCCGATACATCGATCAAGGACGATCGCAAGGCGCTGGCATACGGTGCCACGCAGTTCAGGGTCAGCTTCGACGGGCTGCGCAACGCATTCAAGGAGAGCGCTTGGGCGAGAGACAACATCCTGATTGCGGTCGCAGGCGCGAAGGGCGACGGCACCTCGGGACTGCAGCAAGCTTCAGACAAAACGATCCGTCAGGAGATCGAAAAGTTCTCGCACATCATCTTCGCGGGCAGTCCGGCGCAGCGTGAGTTCTGGCTGGGCCTGAAGGACGTCACCGCTGAGCAGTTGCAGCATCGGTACGACGGCTGCAAGCCTTGCATCAACGGCTGCGATGCGCACGATCTTGCGACCGTCGGACGGCCTGCCGAGGACCGGTACACCTGGGTCAAAGGCGCCCTGACTTTCGATGCGCTGCGCCAGGCCTGCATCGATCCGCACGGYCGCGCCTGGGTCGGCAGCGAACCGCCCAAGGGGGCGATGCCTTCGCAGGTGATCTCGCAGGTCCGCTTCGATGACGCGTCGTGGATCACAACCAACGACATACCGTTGAACGCTGGGCTCGTCGCGATCATCGGCGCGCGCGGGTCGGGCAAGACCGCGCTGGCCGACGTGATCGCGGCCGGGTGCGGTGCGATATCGGAGAGCGCGTGGAATGAGGACGAGAACATCAGCCCATCGTTCCTCGTCCGGGCGCGTCCGCTGATCGGCGATGCACGCGCGGCATTGTCTTGGGGCGGAGGCGGTGATCCGTCGGTCTGCTGGCTCGACGGTAGGGACGCCGACGACCTTGCATATCCGCGTGCGCGATATCTGTCGCAACAGTTCGTCGAGGAGCTGTGTTCTTCCAAGGGGGCCTCGGAAGGGCTTGTACGCGAGATCGAACGAGTCATCTTCGAGGCGTACACGCAGGACGGCCAGGAGGGCGCCTACAGCTTCGAAGAGCTTCGCGATCAGCGGACGGTGCGCTATCAGCAGGCTCGCCGGCTGGAGGGGGAGGCTATCGTGGCGACCTCGGATCGCATCGCCGTGGAACTTGAGAACGAAGCGCTCGTCGAGGCCCTGGCCGGACAGGTGGCTGCGAAGGACAAGCTGATCAAGGGCTACACCGCGGACCAGTCCAAGCTCGCGATCAAGAAGGGCACCGAAGCACAGGTTCAGCGTCACACGGCACTGGCCGAAGCCGTCCTTTCCCTGAGTGCCCGGGTCAACGCCCTTGGCGCGCAGCGCCGGACATTCGTTGCGATGCAAGACGAGGTGAACAACACGCGCAACGCCAAGTCGCCCGAAATGCTGCGCGACGTGATGTCCAGGCACCATGGTAGCGGACTGGATGCAAAGCAGTGGGACGACTTTTTGCTGGTCTACAAGGGCAACGTCGACTCGGCCTTGACCGGCTACATCACCTGGGGGGACAGGGAGATCGCCAAGATCAACGGGACCGTGCCACTGCCCGGCGATCCCAAGGTCCCGCTGATTCCTTTGGATGCAGACCTCAAGCAGTCGACAATAGCGCTGCTGCGGGCCGAGATGGCGAGGCTGGAACTGTCCATCAGCGCCGACAAGGTGGTGCAGAACCAGTATGCGGCGTTGTCCAAGAAGATCACGGCCGAGAAGGCCGCGCTGCAGACACTGAAGACCCGGCTGGACAACGCGAAGGGCGCGTTCGATCGTCGCAAGGCGCTGCAGCGTGAGCGCGACGAGGCGTATGGACGTCTGTTTGCCGCGGTGATCAACGAACAGGAGGCGTTGATCGAGTTGTATGCGCCGCTGATGCAACGGCTCGATGCGATGAGCGGAACGCTGAAGCGACTCAGCGTCAAGGTCAGGCGTATCGCCGATGTCGCCCGCTGGGCCGCCGAAGGCGAGGAAGAGTTGATCGATCGCCGCAAGGCCGGCTCGTTCTACGGGATCGGTGCGCTGGAGAAGATCGCACGCGCGGAACTTCAGCCGACGTGGGAGACCGGTTCCGCACGAGACATCGAAGGCGCGATGTCCGCCTTCATCGCGGCGCACTACAAGGAGCTGCTCGCGCACGCGCCGTACGCGCCGGCCGAACAGGAGGCGTTCCGGCATTGGCTGAAGCGGTTCGCGCAGTGGCTGTTTAGCACCGACCACATTGCTGTCCAGTACGAAATCCTCTACGACGGGATCGATATCCGCAAACTCTCACCGGGAACTCGAGGCATCGTCCTGCTGCTGCTCTATCTCGCGCTCGATGACTCCGACGACCGCCCGCTGATCATCGACCAGCCCGAAGAGAACCTTGATCCGAAATCGGTGTTCGACGAACTGGTCACGTTGTTCGTCGAAGCGAAGGCCAAGCGCCAGGTGATCATGGTCACGCACAACGCGAACTTGGTCATCAATACCGATGCCGATCAGATCATCGTGGCGAACGCGAGCCCTGCAGCGGACGGCGGCTTGCCGTCCTTCAGCTACGTCGCCGGCGGGTTGGAAGATGCCGGTATCCGTAAGGTCGTGTGCGACATCCTCGAAGGCGGCGAGAAGGCGTTCACCGAACGGGCGCGTCGCCTGCGGGTGAAACTGCTGCGCTAAGGATGAGCTGATCAATTCAATGTCTGGAGCCGACAGCTTCTCTGCGAATGCATTGCACCGCGGCGAGCGCACGTTTGCGTGGATTTCGAATGATTGGCGAGCTCGTCTTAACCTTCAGGGCGCACTGACCCCTGCAGGCCTGAGCAGCGGCCTCTTGGCGATCATGAGGTTGGCCAGCGCGAACAGGCTGTACATGCGCGCCCCGTTCTTGGCCAGCCCGCGATAGCTGACCTTCTTGTGGCCGAACAG
>NZ_JBFUGW010000421.1:0-3828 GCF_056402735.1 Rhizobacter sp. P3_C12 | reverse complement strand
ATCGAGCCCAGGTTGTAGACCACGTACGGCAGGCTGCGCGCCGCGATGATCGCCTCCAGCCCGCGCCGCAGCCGGTCGCCGGCGCGGCCCGCGACGCCGGCCGCATCGACGCGCTCGGCCTCCTGCAAGGCATGGAAGCCGGCCACGCACGACAGCGGGTTCGCCGACAGCGTGCCGCCGACGAAGGCGCGCCGCGCGGTGGTGCCGATGCCGCCGACCAGCAGCATCATCACGTCGCGCCGGCCGCCGATCGCGCCGGCCATCGGGTAGCCGCCGGCCAGGCACTTGCCGAGCACCGTCAGGTCGGGCTTGACGCCGAAATACGCCTGCGCGCCGCCCATGCCGACGCGGAACCCGGTGACCACCTCGTCGAAGATCATCAGCGCACCGAACTCGTCGCACAGCGCACGCACCTGGCGGTTGTAGTCGGGGTGCACCGGGCGGGTGCCGCTCTCGGGGCCGAGCGGCTCCAGCAGCACGGCCGCGGTGCCGCCGCGCAGGCGGTTCAGCTGCAGCTTGCGGCGCAGCGCATCGAGGTCGTTCGGATGGCATTCCTGCGTGTGCGCCGTCGCGCCGCGCGGGATGCCGACGGCCTCCATGCGCCCGGTGCCGGGCAGCCGCATGCCGTAGACCAGCTGGTCGCTCCAGCCGTGGTACGCGCCGCCGATCTTGATGACCCACTTGCGGTGCGTGTACGCGCGGGCGAGGCGCACCGCGCCCATCACCGCCTCGGTGCCGGAGCCGAGCAGCCGCAGCATCTCGACGCCCGGCATCGCGCGGCACACCAGCTCGGCGAGCTTCACCTCGTATTCGTGCAGCAGCCCGGTCACCGGCCCGCAGTCGTCGAGCACGCGGTTGACGGCCTCGCGCACCACCGGGTGGTTGGAGCCGAGCAGTGTCGGGCCGCCGGCTTGCAGGAAATCGATGTAGCGGTTGCCGTCGACATCGGTCAGGTGGGCGCCCTGGGCCTTGGCGGCCGCGATCGGGAACGGGTGGTTGAACGCCAGGTTGTGCTGCACGCCGCCCGGGATCACCGCCTGCGCCTGCTCGGCGAGGCGGCGCGAACCGGCGCAGCGCTCGTCGAAATGGCGCATCACGCCGGCCATCGCATCGCGGCGGATCGGGCGCATCGGCTGCTTCACGAGCTCGGCGAAGCGGCGGTACAGCGCATCGACRTCGGGCCAGGCCGAGATGGCGCTGGTGGGGGCGGCCGACGCGGCGGAGTGGATCGGTGCGAGGTTGCTCATGGTGCAGGTCTGTTCTTGGTCGCAAGGTGGATGGCATCGGCCAGCTCGGCATCGAGCCGCGCAAAAACTTCGCGCTGCGACGCATCGGTCGCCGCGCGCGCCGCGATGCGCTGCCGCAGGTGCATGCAGGCCAGCGTCTCCAGGTCTTCGACGGCCTGCACGGCCGCCTCGGTGCTCGGGCCGCAGCACAGCACGCCGTGGTTCAGCATCAGGTACGCGTGGGTGTCGGCGCGCAGCCTGCGCGCCAGCAGCGCGGCGAGCCACGCGGTGCCCGACGGGGCATAGCCGACGACCGGCACCGAGCGGCCCAGCGATTGCCGCCAGGGACCATCGGGCACCGCGAGCGCCTGCCCGAGCAAGGCGCAGGCGCTGGCGATCGGCTGGTGCGTGTGGATGCTGCACTGCGCGTCGGGCCGCGCGCGCAGCACGCGCGCATGCAGCCCGGTCTCGACCGACGGCGGCTTCGTGCCCTCGAGCGGCGCGAGGTCGGCCAGGCGCAGCACGCACACGTCGCCGGCCGTCATCGTCAGGTAGTCGGTGGCCGAGGGCGTCACCGCGATGCGCTCGGCATCGACGCGCAGCGCGATGTTGCCGCCGGTGCCGGCGAGGAAGCCACGCAGCGACAGCTCGACGCACAAGTCGACGACGGTCTGGCGAGCAGTCGAAGCACTGATCATGCGGCAGCCTCCTGCGGCGCGTTCAAGCGGTGGTAGAGCGGCGCGAGGCGCTTGTGCACCTCCTTGAAGGCCTCGAACTTGTCGCCGTACAACCGTCGCAGCGCGCTCGCCGGCTCGTAGGTGCGGCGCGTGCGGCGCAGCGCGGCGAGGTCGGCGAACCGCAGCGCGCCGATGCCGACCCACGCGATGCTCGCGGCGCCGATCGCATTCGCCTGGATCGCGTTCTCGAGCTGGCGGATCGGCTGGCCGGTGACGTCGGCCAGGATCTGGCACCACACGTCCGACTGCGCACCGCCGCCGACGGCGGTGACCGTGCCCACGTCGCGCCCCAGCAGGCGCGCGAACGGCTCCAGCATCCAGCGCGTGTTCAGCGCCACGCCCTCGAGGAAGGCGCGGAAGATGTCCTCGCGCGAATGCTCCAGCGACAGGTTCAGCAGACCGGCGCGCAGCCGCGGGTCGTCGACCGGCGTGCGCTCGCCATGCAGCCACGGCGTGTAGATCAGCCCGCGCGCGCCCGGCGGCACGCGCGCGGCGATGCGGTTCAGCAGCTCGTAGGCGGCGGGGTGCTCCTCRTCGCCGGCGAGCTCGTCCGGGTGGAACAGGATGCGGTCGCGCAGGAACGACAGGTTGGCGCCCGCGGTCGACTGCAGCGCCATCGCGAGGTAGCGCCCGTCGACCGCGCACGGCACCGCGGCGATCTTGTGGCGCACGTCGGTCTTCATCGCCGGCACGTGCGCGCCCAGCCACGACGAGGTGCCGAGGTAGAGGTGGGTCTCGTAGTCGCCGACGGCGGCACCGACCGCGACGGCCGAGGTGTCGATCGCGCCGCCGACGACGACCGTCTTCGCGTCGAGCCCGAGCGCCAGCGCGACGCCCGGCAGCAGCGGGCCCAGCACCTCGGTCGAGCGTACGATCTCGGGCAGCTTGTCGGCATCGACACCCAGCAGGCGGATCAGGCCGGCGTCGTAGCGCACGTGGCGCGAATCGCGGTTGTCGGTGACCCAGCTCGTCAACGCCGAATCCTGCGTGGCGCAGAAGCGGCCGGTCAGGCGCAGGTTCAGGTAGTCGGGCACGTTGAGGAACTTGTGCGTGCGGGCGCAGCGCTCGGGCTCGTGGTCGTGCAGCCACGCGATGTGGCCGGCCGAATCGCGGCCCGACAGCGATGGCGCGCCGCCGGTGAGCCGCAGCCAGCGCCACAGCTTCAGCGGGCCATAGCCTTCGATGTTCAGCGCGAGGCCCCGGGCGCGGCGCGTGATCGCGTCGGCGCCGCGTGCATCGAGCCAGGTCATCGCACGGCCGATCGGCTGGCCGGCGCTGTCGACGCAGACCGTGCCCTCGGTCTGCGCCGAGCAGCACACCGCCACGACGCGGCGGCGCAGGCCCTCATCGGCCAGCAGCTCGCCGGCCGCGCCGAGGAAGGCCGCCCACCAGTCGTGCGGATCCTGCTCGGCCGCGGCGCCGTGCACATGCAGTGGCACGGCGCGGAAGGCCCAGGCCTGCACGGTGCCGTCGATCGCCACCAGCGCGCACTTGCAGCCGGAGGTGCCGAGGTCGACCGCGAGCACCAGCCGTTCGTCGAGGGTCATCTCGGGATCGTGCTCAGAACTTGCGGGACACGGTGACGAAGAACTTGTTGTTGTCGGTGGCCTTCAGCTCGTCGCCGTCCTGCGCGAGGTAGAGCTCGCGCACGCGGGTGTGCGTGGTGACCCAGTCGGCGCTCCATTCGAAGCCCCAGCGCTTGTGCGTGATGCCGACGCGGTAGTCGGAGAAGTTCGCTTCCTTGAAGTTCTTGATCTTCTGGTAGCCGGCGTGCAGGTTCAGCGTGGTGGCGGGGTCGAGGTGGTGCTTGTAGTCGAGGTCGTAGAGCCAGCTGCCGCGCGAGTTGTTGTCGCCACGGGCGTAGC
>NZ_JBFUGW010000420.1:0-3830 GCF_056402735.1 Rhizobacter sp. P3_C12 | reverse complement strand
GGTGGTGGTCTTGCCGCCCTCGTAGGCGATGCGGTCGGCCACGTCGAGGGCCAGCGCGAGCGCACGCGCTTCATCGGCCGGGCCGTCGAGGTGGCGGCGGCCGAGCGCGGCGAGCGCGCCGGTCGCCGGGGTCAGCGGCGTGGCGCGCAGGTAGAACTCGGGTGCGATGCAGGCGTCGACCAGCACCGGCGAGGCATGCGTGCGCACGACGCCCGAGGCCCGCACCACGCCGCGGTACACGCGCTGGCGCAGGCTCCAGGTGTGGGCCAGGTTGCCGAAGCCGTCGCGCTGCGCGAACAGCTGGCCGGGCGCGGACAGGCTCCAGTCGAGCACCGTCTGGTGCGCGTTCGCCTGGGGCGTGAGGCACAGCGACTGCAGCGCGTACTGCAGCGGCGCGCTGTAGTCGTAGTGCGTGACGTGCCGGATGTCGAGTTTCATCCCAGGCCGGTCATGCCGCGACCGGCACCAGGAAGTCCCGGCTGATGCCCACCCCCAGCGTGCCGACGCGTTCGAGGAACTGCGTGAGGAAGGCATGCAGGCCGGTGGCGAGGATCTCGTCGATGCGGCCGAAGCGCAGGTCGGCCTGCAGGCGGCCGGCGCGGCGCAGCGTGTCCGACGATTGCTCGTTGGCCACCTGGCGCAGGTTGTTGACGACCTCGTCCATGCAGGCCGCGAGCGAGCGCGGCATGTCGGCGCGCAGGATCAGCAGCTCGGCCACCTTCTCCGGGCGAATCACGTTGCGATACGCCTTGCGGTAGACCTCGAAGCCGGACACCGAGCGCAGGATCGCCGACCAGTGGTAGAAGTCGTACTCCTGGTCCTTTCCGTTGCCGTTGCCGTTGCTGCCCATCGAGCCGGTGCCGAAGAACTCGCTCTCGACCGCGTGGAACTTCACGTCGAGCATGCGGGCGGTGTTGTCGGCGCGTTCCAGGAAGCTGCCGATGCGCAGGAAGTGGAAGGCCTCGTCCTGCAGCATCGTGCCCACCGTCACGCCGCGCGACAGGTGCGAGCGGAACTTGACCCATTCGAAGCCCTCGCCGGGATCCTTCTGGAAGGTCTTGTGGCGCAGCATGCGCTGGAACTCGAGCCAGGTCTGGTTCTGCGTCTCCCAGACCTCGGTGGTCAGCGTGCCGCGCACCGCGCGGGCGTTCTCGCGCGCGGCCATCAGGCAGCTGTAGATGCTCGACGGGTTGCGCTCGTCGCTCACCATGTAGTCCATCACGCGGCGGGCATCGATCTCGCCGTAGCGCGACGCGTAGTCGTGGCTCAGCTCGGAGATGCTCAGCAGCCCCTTCCAGCCGTTGACCGCGGCATCGGCCGACTGCGGCAGCAGGGAGGTCTGGTAGTTGACGTCCAGCATGCGGGCGGTGTTCTCGGCCCGCTCCATGTAGCGGGCCATCCAGAAGAGGTGGTCGGCGGTTCTCGACAGCATGTTCTTGATCTCCCTTGTCTTCAGGCTTCCATGTCTTCAGGCTTCCAGCACCCAGGTGTCCTTCGTCCCGCCGCCCTGCGACGAGTTGACGACCAGCGAGCCCTCTTTCAACGCGACGCGCGTCAGCCCGCCCGGCACCATCTGCACCGTCTTGCCGCTCAGCACGAACGGGCGCAGGTCGATGTGGCGCGGCGCGATGCCGCTGTCGACGAAGGTCGGGCAGGTCGACAGGCTCAGCGTGGGCTGCGCGATGTAGCCGGCGGGGTTGGCCTCGAGCGCCTTGCGGAAATCGGCGATCTCGTCCTTGGTGGCGGCCGGCCCGACCAGCATGCCGTAGCCGCCGGCGCCGTGCACCTCTTTCACCACCAGCTCGCCCAGGTGCGCCAGCACGTATTTCAGGTCTTCCGCATCGCGGCACTGGTAGGTGGGCACGTTGTTCAGGATCGGCTTCTCGCCGAGGTAGAACTCGATCATCTTCGGCACGTACGGGTAGATCGACTTGTCGTCGGCCACGCCGGTGCCGATGGCGTTCGACAGCGTCACGTTGCCGGCGCGGTAGACGCTGAGCAGCCCGGCGCAGCCGAGCGTCGAATCGGGGCGGAAGGCCAGCGGGTCGAGGAAGTCGTCGTCAACGCGGCGGTAGATCACGTCGACCCGCTTCGGCCCCTGCGTCGTGCGCATGTAGACGAAGTTGTCCTTGACGAACAGGTCCTGCCCCTCGACCAGCTCGACGCCCATCTGCTGCGCGAGGAAGGCGTGCTCGAAGTAGGCGCTGTTGTACATGCCGGGCGTCAGCACGACGACGGTCGGGTCGTTGACGGCGGCCGGCGCGACCGCGCGCAGGGTCTCGAGCAGCAGGTCGGGGTAGTGCGCGACTGGCGCGACCCGGTGCTGGCTGAACAGGTCGGGGAACAGCCGCATCATCATCTTGCGGTTCTCGAGCATGTAGCTCACGCCGCTGGGCACGCGCAGGTTGTCCTCGAGCACGTAGTACGAGCCACTGCCATCGGGGTTGGCGGCGCGCACGATGTCGATGCCGGAGATGTGCGAGTAGACGCCGCCCGGCACGTCGACACCCATCATCTCGGGGCGGAACTGCGCGTTCTTGAAGATCTGCTCGCCCGGCACGATGCCGGCCTTGATGATCTCCTGGCCGTGGTAGACGTCGTGGATGAAGCGGTTCAGCGCGGTCACCCGCTGGCGCAGGCCGGCTTCCATGCTGCTCCACTCGCCGGCCGGAATCACGCGCGGGATCAGGTCGAACGGGATCAGGCGCTCGGTGCCGGAGCCGTCTTCGTCCTTCGCGCCGTACACCGCGAAGGTGATGCCGACGCGGCGGAAGATCATCTCGGCTTCCTCGCGGCGCGAACGCATCACGTCGCCCGGTTGCTCGGCCAGCCAGCGCTCGTACACCCGGTAGTGGTCGCGCACCGTGGTGCTGGTGGCCTGCATCTCGTCGAAGCTTGCTCTCATCGAATCGGTCTCCTCTCGGTCAGGGTAGCAAATTCCAGGCCATTCTCATCAAGCTGGCGCCACCCGATGGTGCCAGTAGCGGCGGGCGCGGTCACGCTCGCAAACGCCAGCAGCGGCCGGGCGATCGCTGCGCCAGCGCCAGGCGCCGCACGAGGCGGTGGCGGCGACCAGCACGTCGCGCTCGTGCAGCCGGGCCAGCACCTCGGGCACCGGGTGGCCGAAGCGGTTGCGGTAGCCGGCCTGGATCAGCGCGACCTGCGGCTGCACCGCATCGAGGAAATCCGCGCTCGACGAGGTGCGGCTGCCGTGGTGCGCGACCAGCAGCAGCTCGCTGCGCAGGCCCGCACCGACGCGCTCGACCAGCGCGCCCTCCTGCTCGCGCTCGATGTCGCCGGTGAGCAGCGCGCTGCGCCCGCCGGCGCTGACGCGCAGCACGCACGAGACGGCGTTCGGCTTGCGGGCGCGCGCGTAGTCGTCGGCGTACGGGTGCAACATCTGGAAGTGCACGCCGTCCCAGTCCCAGGACTGGCCGGCGGCGCAACGGGTGGCGGGAATGCCGGCATCGCGCAGCGGGTGGCCGTCTTCCAGCGAGCTGTCGAGCTCGGCGACCGGCAGGCCGGCGATCAGGGCCGCGGCGCCGCCGGTGTGGTCGGCATCGCGGTGGCTCAGCACCAGGCGGTCGATGCGGTCTTCGCCGCGTGAGCGCAGCAGCGGCAGCAGCACGCGCTGGCCGGCGTCCGACTCGCGCGAGTACTGCGGGCCGGCGTCGTAGACCAGCAGGTGCTGCCGCGTGCGCACCAGCACCGAGGTGCCCTGCCCCACGTCGAGCGCCACCAGCTCGAACTGCCCGGCGGCCGGCAGATCGCGCGGCGGCAGCAGCAGCGGGAACGCCAGCGGCACGGCCAGCAGGCGCAGCCGCCACGGC
>NZ_JBFUGW010000419.1:0-3869 GCF_056402735.1 Rhizobacter sp. P3_C12 | reverse complement strand
GTCAAACAGTGGGCGACAGTCAGTGCACGAAGCGTGCTGCGCACGCGGGCCATGAAACCAGTCAGCGGAGGGAAGTCTTCGCCCCCCAGGGGGCGAAGACCGCCCCGGCCGGCGCACCACAGCCTCCCCGCACGCGCCTTCAAGCGCCAATACAGAACCAACGACAGTTAAAGTCCGCGCTTCCAACGACTCCGAACGAGAAGCCGTGTCCGCCTCCTCCGACTCCCTGAAGTCCATCTTCTTCGCGCTCGGCGCCAACTTCGCGATCGCCATCGCGAAGACCGTCGGCGCCGTGTTCACCGGTTCGTCGTCGATGCTGGCCGAGGCCATCCACTCGTACGCCGACTGCGCCAACCAGGGCCTGCTGATCTGGGGCCTGAAGGAAGCGAAGAAGGCACCCACCGCCGACCACCCGCTCGGCTACGGCAAGGCGATCTACTTCTGGAGCTTCATCGTCGCGCTGATGCTGTTCAGCATGGGCGGCCTGTTCTCGATCTACGAAGGCGTGCACAAGCTGCACGACACCGAGCCGGTGAAGTACGCCGGCGTCGCGATGGCCATCCTCGCGTTCGGCGTCGTCGCCGAGAGCGTCTCGCTGTGGGGCTGCCTGCGCGAGATCAACAAGGAGCGCGGCACGCAGACGCTGTGGCAATGGTTCCGCCGCTCGCGCCAGAGCGAGCTGATCGTCGTGCTCGGCGAAGACCTGGCAGCCCTCGGCGGCCTGGTCGCCGCGCTCGCCTTCATCGGCCTGGCCGTGCTCACCGGCAACCCGATGTGGGATGCCATCGGCTCGATCGTGATCGGCGTGCTGCTGGTGGTGGTCGCGATCCTGGTGGGCACCGAGGTCAAGTCGCTGCTGGTCGGCCAGAGCGCCGAGCCGACGGTGCTGGCCGCGATGCGCGAGCACATCGCTGCGCAGCCCGAGGTGGCGCAGATCTACAACCTGCTGACGCAGCAGCTCGGCAACGACGTGATGGTGGCCGTGAAGGCGCGCATGGCGCCGCAGCCGTCGGACGTGGCGCTGATCGAGGCGATCAACCGGGTGGAAGCCGGATTGCGCACCGCGTTTCCGTCGATCCGCTGGATCTTCTTCGAGCCAGATCTTCGCGACTGACCTTCGAGACTGAATCAGAACAACTCGCCCTGCCCGTTCGCCGGCGGCAGCCGCGGCTTGCGGAACAGCGTCAGGTCGAGTTCGGTTCGCACGCGGTTCATGCCGTGGCGCGCGCAGGCCTTGCGAAAGCGCTGCGAGATCAGTTCCGCCCACACGCCCTCGCCCTTCATGCGCTTGCTGAACGTGGCGTCGTAGTCCTTGCCGCCGCGCATGTCGCGGATGCGCGCCATCACGCGGGCCGCGCGCTCGGGGAAATGCTGGTCGAGCCACTGCTGGAACAGCGGGTTCACCTCCCAGGGCAGGCGCAGGATGATGCTGAAGGCCGAGCGCGCGCCGGCCTCGGCCGCCGCCTCGACGATGCGCTCGATCTCGGGCTCGTTGATGAACGGGATCACCGGCGAGATGCTCACGCCCACCGGCACGCCGGCCTCGGCCAGCGTCTTGATGGTGCGCAACCGGCGCTGCGGCGACGCGGCGCGCGGCTCGAGGATGCGAGACAGCTCGGCATCGAGCGAGGTCACCGACACGTACACCGCCGCCAGCCCGCGCGCTGCCATCGGCGCGATCAGGTCGAGATCGCGCTCGACGCCGGACGACTTGGTGACGATCGAGAACGCGTGGTCGCAGCCATGCAGCACCTCGAGGATCGATCGCGTGATGCCGAGCTTGCGCTCGACTGGCTGGTAGGCGTCGGTGGCCGAGCCGATGTTCAGCATCTGCGGCTCGTAGGCGCGGCTCGCGAGCGCCTCGCGCAGGCGTTCGGCGGCGTTGACCTTCGCGATGATGCGGGTCTCGAAATCGAGCCCCGGCGACATGTTGAGGTAGCTGTGCGTGGGCCGAGCGAAGCAGTAGATGCAGCCGTGCTCGCAGCCGCGGTACGGGTTGATCGACAGGTCGAAGTGCACGTCGGGCGAGTCGTTGCTCGCGAGGATGCTCTTGACCCGCTCCTCGATGATCTGCGTGGCCCGCGGCAGGTGCTCTTCGCTCGCCTGCTGCTCGAGCGTGCCCCAGCCGTCGTCGAAGTCTTCGCCGCCCCGCGCCGTGAAGCGGTGCTCGATGGCCCAGGCGGTGCCGCGGCCCTTGGTGGCACCGGGCGCGGGCATCGGCACGAGCGGCTGGATCGGCGGGCGGGACTGGATCGGGTTGAACTTCGGCGGCATACTGTAAATATATACAGTATTCTCCGCCGAAGCCAGCCGGATCAGATCGCGCCGACGCTCCCCGTCACCGGCAGCACGATGCCGGTGATGTAGCCCGAGCAGGCCGGCGACGCGAGGAACACGTAGGCCGGCGACAGTTCTTCCGGCTGCGCGGCACGCCGCATGTCGGTGCTCTTGCCGAATTCCGCGACCTTCTCGGCCGGCGAGTCGGCCGGGTTCAGCGGCGTCCAGACCGGCCCGGGCGCCACCGCATTGACGCGGATGCCGCGGTGCAGCACGTTGCTCGCGAGCGACTTGGTGAACGCGTGGATCGCGCCCTTGGTCGTGGAGTAGTCCAGCAGGTGCGCGCTGCCCTCGAGCCCGGTCACCGAGCCGGTGTTGATGACCGCGCCGCCGCGGCCCATGTGCGGCAGCGCGGCGCGGGCCATGTGGAAGTAGCCGTAGACGTTGGTGCGCAGCGTCTCGTCGAAGCGCTCGTCGGTGATGTCCTCGATCGCATCGGCATGCTCCTGGAACGCGGCGTTGTTGACCAGCACGTCGAGCTTGCCGAAGGCCTTCACCGCCCGGGCCACCGCAGCGCGGCAGAACGCCGGGTCGCGCACGTCGCCGGGGATCAGCACGCAGCGGCCGCCTTCGGCCTCGACGCAGCGCTTCGTCTCCTCGGCGTCTTCATGCTCGTTCAGGTAGACGATCGCGACATCGGCGCCTTCGCGCGCGAACAGCACCGCCACCGCGCGGCCGATGCCGGAATCGCCGCCGGTGATCAGCGCCGCGGCATCCTGCAGCTTGTGGCTGCCCTCGTAGTACGGTGCGAGGAACTTGGGCTTCAGCTCGAGTTCGGCTTCCAGCCCCGGCTTGTCGATGTGCTGCGCGGGCAGTTGGGCCGGTTGCTCGCGGGCACCGGCCTGCACGGGCGTCTTGCTCTTCTGCTGGTCGGTGGAGGCCTTCTTCGCGTCGGCGCTGTCCTGCGCGGCCTGGATGCGACGGTGCTTCACCGCGACCGCATCGCCCTCGTCGGCTCGCGGTCGGTCGGTCCGGGAAGTCTGGCGGGCGGTCTTGGTGGGCATGCTGCACTCCGTTCGGGTCGATGCCCGAACGGCGGCAAGCCGCATGCCTGCATGGGGATGTCAGACCGGCAACAACTGGCTGTCGCTGCGCCAGCTCGCCCGCACCGCGTTGTGCGTCAGCGCGCGCGCGGCGCGCACCGCGGCGGTCGCGCCGGAGCGGCGGCCGGCCACCTGGTCGAGCCAGGCGGCGAGGATCGGGTTGCGGCGCGCCAGCGTGGTCCAGCTGCTGCGCCAGCAGCGCGACAGGTCGGCATGCGGCTGCAACTGGCGGCGCGCACTGCGCGGCAAATCCTGGCCCGGGTGTTCGCTGAACACCTTGCCGAGATCGAACAGGAAGGCGGTGGCAGAGCAGATCTGCTGCAGCTCCGAGACGATCGGCGGCAGCGGCTTGCGGCTGCGCGCGTCGTGGTCGGCGTTCATCGCGAACTCGGCCGCGGTGATGCTGGCTTCGAGCAGGCCGTACATGTCGGCATGGTGGTCGATCGCGGCCGGCTGCTGTCGGCATGGTGGTCGATCGCGGCCGGCTGC
>NZ_JBFUGW010000418.1:0-3929 GCF_056402735.1 Rhizobacter sp. P3_C12 | reverse complement strand
GCGCCCGCCAAGCCCACGCTGCAGATCCAGAACTACGACCATGCCGGCAGCTTCGCGATCGTCTGGAACAAGTGGTGGGGCATCAGCGGCACCTCGTGGGAGCTGTACGAGGACGGCGTCAAGGTCCAGTCCGGCACGCTGGCCGATGTCGGCAACGCCGCCCAGACGGCCACGATCCAGATCACCGGCAAGAAGCTCGGCCTCTACACCTACCAGCTGAAGCTGATCAATGCCGCCGGCGCCACGCTCAGCGATGCCTCGGCCACCACCGTCGGCAACGCCTCGCTGATCGGCATCAAGCAGTGGGATGTCGGCGGCCAGTCGCTGCAGAGCACGCTCGCCCCCGGCGCCGTCACGCTCGACCTCAGCGTCTCCGGCGTCGCCTACCCGAGCTTCACGGTGGCCTCCAACAACCCGAAGGTCGCGACCGCCTCGGTCAGCGGCAGCAAGCTCACCGTCAATGCGCTCGGGGCCGGGCGCGCCGGCATCCGCATCGTCGATGGCAACGGCAACGGCCGCTGGGTCGGCGTGCGCGTGAAGAAGCCCGACGGCAGCCTGCCGGGCCTGCCGGCGCACGTGTCGATCGGCTCGGTTTCGGACGACGGGGCGAGCGCGCTCGCCAACTGGCAGAACTTCGGCAGCGGCGACCTGAACACCCGCGCCGACCTGCGCTACATCTACCTGAACGGCGGCGCCTCGGTGCCCGGCAACACCAGCTGGTGCACCTGGACGACGGTGCCGTGCTTCCGCGCCACCAACTTCATCCGCGAGTCGAAGAAGCTCGGGATGATCCCGGTCTTCGTGTTCTACAACATCGCCGACGGCGGCGAGAGCTACCCGACCGACCTCGCCCACATCCAGGACGCGACCTACATGGGCGCGTATTTCAAGGACTGGGTCAAGACCATCGATATCGCCAACACCGAGGCCGGCGATGACCCGGTGGGCTACGTGATCGAGCCGGACTTCATCGGCTACATGATGCAGAACTCCGGCCTGCAACCGTCGCAGATCATGGCGCGCGTGGACCAGGCGTACACCGCCGGCGTGCTCACCTCGGCCGACCCGCAGTTCCCGAACACGCTCGAGGGTCTCGTCAAGGCGGTCAACTACCTCGTGCAGAAGCGCAGCCGCAACGCGTGGTACGGCTGGCAGATCAACATCTGGAGCGATGCGCAGAGCGGTGCCTCGACCAACGGGCTGATGCACATCACCGACAGCGCCGAGAAGGGCTGGGCGGCCGGCCGGCCGTTCATCGCCGCCAGCGCGCAGCGGGTCGCGAACTACTACAACGCGGCCGGCATCACGAGCTACGGCGCGAGCTTCATCTCGTTCGACAAGTACGGCTACGACGGCGGCGCTGCCGGCAACGCGAAGTGGCAGTTCAACGCCGACCACTGGAACAACTACCTGTACTACGTGCAGACGCTGAACGCCGCGCTGAAGAAGCCGGTGGTGCTGTGGCAGCTGCCGGCCGGCCACGTGAACGGCTCGGTCGGCACCAACCCGGCCACCGGCGCGCCGTTCGCGACCTTGACCAACGCCACCAGCAAGCACTACGAGGACACCGCGCCGACGTACTTCTTCGGCGACACCTTCACCGCGACGCCGAGCGTGTTCGCCGCAAGCTACTACAAGACCAACGCGGCCGGCGATCCGAAGGTGACGTCGAACGGTGCGCAGATCACCTGGGGCAGCCACCTGCAGGAGGCGAAGAATGCCGGCGTGGTGTCGCTGATGTTCGGCGCCGGTGTCGGCGATTCGACCGACAACATCGGCCTCGGCAACCAGCCGCTGACCGACGACCGCTGGTGGCTCGTCAAGGCGAACCGCTACCTGCAGGGCGCGGTCGTGCCGCTGCCCTGATCGCCAGCAGCGCCAGCAACAGCGCCGCGGCCGCCACCGCGAACGCGGCGCTGAGCCAGGGCACGGCGCCGGCCTCGTCGCCCTCGACGATGAACGACGCCATCAGCGGCCCGAAGGCGCTGCCCAGCAGCTGGGCGGCCGGCACCAGCCCGGCCAGCCGGCCGCTGGTGTCGGTGCCGAAGGCCAGGCCGATGTGGAACGGCAGCATGAACATCCACACGAAGCCGAACACCGCGCAGCCGAGCGCGAAATCGAACGAGCGCCCGGCCGGCAGCGCGTGCAGCGTCAGCATCACCGCGGCCAGCACCGCCGAGCAGGCGACCAGCGTCGGCCGCGCCGGCAGCCGACCGACCGCAACCGTGGCGAGGCTGCCGCCGATCACCTGCATCACCAGCACGCCGGCGATCAGCGTCTGCGCAGCCTTCGCATCGAAGCCCGCCGCCTTGCCCAGCGGCTCGAGGTAGGCCCAGAACGAGCCCAGCGTGGCCAGCTGGAGAAACGCCACCGCCAGCGGCAGCAGCGTGGCCACCGACCAGCGGAAGCCCGAGACCGCCGGCGCCACCAGCGGCGCGAGCCGCGCCGGTTGCCGGAAGGCCAGCACGCACGGCAGCAGCGACAGCACGGCCAGCGCCGCGAAACCGCCCTGCCACCCGGCACGCGGGATCACCGCATGCGCGAGCAACGCGCCGAGCGCCGCCTGCGCGATCGTCTGCACGACGAAGAAGATGCCGCCGATGCGCGCCGGGTTGGCGCTGCGCACGATGACGCCGGTGGTGCCCCAGACGAGCACGCCTTCGGCGAGGCCCGCGGCGGCACGCACGGCGGTCATCGCGGCATCGCCCGAGGCGCGCATCGTCAACAGGTCGAGGCACGCGGCCAGCACGGCGGCGRCCAGCGTGATGCGCCGCAACTGCGCGCCCGGCAACAGCGCATCGCCGAGCGCGACGCCGAGGCCCAGCATGATGATCTCGGCCATCGCGACGATGCCGACGCCCTCCAGGCTCACCTGCTTCGCATCGACCAGCTCGCCGAGCAGGATCGGCTGCACGCCGATCATCAGCACGGCGATGGTGCCGACGGCCAGCGCCGCGGCGATCTGGCGTGACGGCATCGTCGGGGCGTCGTTCGCGGGCATGCAGGTCTCCTCGTGGCGGTGTTTCAGTATCCCTTGCTCTCTTCGGGCAGCAGGCCCTGCGCGAAGCGCGCTTCGGCCCGCGAGGCATCCTTTCGCAGGCGGCCGTTGGCAATCCAGCGCACCCACCACGGCAGCGCGCGCACGCGGCCGCCGGTGGCCACCGCGAGCACATGCGCCTTCGCGCATTTCTCGAACAGCTCGGCGTTCAGCGCGAGGCGCGTCGCGGTGGTGCCCAGGCACAGCGGGCGGCGCTGCACCAGCAGCACGTTGCCGCGGTGTTGTTGCAGCGAGCGTGCCAGGGTCTGCGGCGGCGTGGCGGTCGACGCAGGCGGGGCCATCGGGCCGAGGTGACGGGCCTGTTCGTCGAACAGCTGCGGCATCGTGCCGCCGAAATCGGCCAGCGCGACGCCGAACGACCCGCCCCCCCATCCGATGGCCCCCACGTCAGGGCGTGCGCGGTAGACCGCGGCATGGGCGCCCTCTTCCCCTCCTTCGTTGTCTTGATGCAGCGGCAGGCGCCGCGGTGTGGCCTGCGTCGCGCCGCCGAACCACATCGCCGCCGCGCCCGGCACGCGCAGCGAGAGGCTCGCCTCGGCACCGCCCAGCAATTGCTTGCGCTGCAGGCGTTCGCGCAGCTGCAGCCATTGGGTGCGCAGGATCTCGTCGGTGGTCATACCAGCTTGAACACGTCGTCGAAGCGATTGAGGGCGTCGTCGATCACCTCGTCGGTGTCGGCCAGGCTGGTGTAGAGGCGGCTGCCGGCCAGCGTGATCAGCCCGTGCGCGGTGTAGGCCGCGCCCATCTCTTCCATCATGTGCTTGCGGGCCTTGGCCTCGTCCTTCGCGCGATACAGCTTGTACAGGCTGCTGGTGTCCATCAGCAGCACGCCCGAGGTCTGCAGGTGCACGATCGAGCCCAGGTTGTAGAC
>NZ_JBFUGW010000417.1:0-3943 GCF_056402735.1 Rhizobacter sp. P3_C12 | reverse complement strand
AAGTTCGGCAAGAGCCGCACCCACATCTACAACCGGTTGAAGCTGCTCGATGCGGGCCCGGCCCTGCGCGATGCGTACCTGGCCAACGAGTTCGGCACCGACGCGGCGCAGCTCATCGCACGTCTGCCGTCGATCGGCTACCAGGAGAAGGCGCTGGAGTACATCAGGCATGACGCCCAGGCCCGGCTCGCTGCCGGCGGCAAAGCCAGCCACCGCACCATCCAGGCCCTGCTCAGCGAGAAGTTCTCGCTGGACCTGCACAACGCCGTCTTCGACATCGCCGACGCCGACCTGCTGCCGGACGCCGGCAGTTGCACCGACTGCTGGAAGCGCTCAGGCAACGCGCCTGAGTTCGCGGACATCGTCGAACTCGACGGCAAGGGCAATGACCGGGCTTCTGCCTCGGTGCATGGCGGTGCAGACGTCTGCACTGATCCAGACTGCTTCGCCGAGAAGAAGAAAGTCCACCTGCTGCGCGTCGTTCCGCGTGCACCCAAAGCCGCTGTGGCGGGTGCGCCGAACCCGACCGAGACCCAACCGGCCGAGCCGCATGCTGAGCCAGTCCACACAGTGGGCGGAACTTCGCACGACGAGACGCACGAGGCGCCAGGATCGACCGTGGATTCGGTAGCCAGCAACTCCGACGGAGATCAAGGGGCACCGACCGCTGCACCGACGACCAAGCCAGCTCGCGCGCAGAGGCGCAAGGCGATCGACGAGGACGCCACGCCCTCGATCCTCGCGAGCCGCACCCGGCTCGACCTTCTCAAGCGCGTGCGCGAGCGAGCCCTCGCCTCCGAGCGCAGCGCATTCGACCTGCGACTGGTCGCCAAGTTCGTCTGCGAATCCATCGCATGGCGCCATCGCGCCACGCTCGAAGGCCTGTACGACTGCGGCATCGGGAACCTGGCATCGCGCATCGACGCACTGCATCCGTCCGAAGTCGCGCTCTTCCTTCTCGACTGCGCGCTCTCGGCCAACGTGATGGTCGGAGAAGACGACGCCGCGGAGCAGCCCGCCTACCTCGTTGCGGCCGCCGAGCACTACCTCGCCAAGCCGTTGGAGTGCGCCGCTGAGCAATGAACGACCTGATCTCGACGACACGACAGCGGCACGCCATTTCCATCCCAACACGCTACAAGGATGAACCCTTGATCGGTCATCAACCAGTAGGCGCCATTCAAGGCGTCATCATCAGCGCCGTCTCGCATGAAGGGCTAACGGTCACGGTGGACGGGAAGCCTGCCCGATTGGCAATCCTCACCGAGGATGGGACAGTCATCGCCGCCGGCCCAGCTGTCGCCCGTGAGGCTGAGGCGGTCGCAGTGAACAGCTACAGACATTTGCTTCAGGGCCGAGGCCATCTGCGCATACTCAGCAAACCTATCGCTTTCGGAGAGAGTCCCTCAACGTGAAGCACCCCAGGGGCGCTTGCCGGTTGACTGCTCAGGCGCTGGGTGCGGTCGGTCAGAGCCGGCGGCCGAACGACAGCTCGGACGCATAGCAGACCTTCGTCGCGAAAGGCGTTGGATCTGCTCAGTCACGGCGGAGCGGACGGGGCCGCAACTGCGGTGCTGACTTGGGCGAATGACTGCTGTCGCGAGCGGCGAAGCCGAGCTTTCGACCCGGTGCGGTCCTTCGACCCGTCGATCTCGTTGCCGAAATGCAGTCGCTCAAGCCTGATCTGTTGCTGCAAGCGCAGCGTCAGCCAGCCATCGGTAAGCCGCCAATGCTGATCGCCTGCATGCGGCTGTTCCCCACTCGCCTTCAGTCATCCGCGATTTTCTGTTTGCCCGTTATAACAAGCAGTGCTTATACGGCCGGTGAGGGCCCTGCGGGATCGATGCCAACCTCTTCAAGCCGACGAACGACCCATTCGCGAATATTGCCAACTGCACGTGTTACCACGTCGTCTCTGATAAATCGAGCTTCTTCGGGAAAGCGCTCGCGCTCAACAAGGATTCGCCAAGCATCATCAAGTCCAGCATCTGAAATGCCCGCGCATACCGCCAAATGTTCAAACGGGCTGCTCTTCCCCGTCACGCCAACTAGCTCATCAAGCCGTAACTGTGACGAGAGGACGACCTCGCCCTGCTTGTCAGCGAAGTTGATGAGAGCATCGGCGTTGGCCGCGCCCCGGTCAGCGTAGGAACGCACGGCTTCTCGGAAATTCAGACTTGCCCACAGACTAGGGAGGCTAACAAGGCATTCATCCGATGGCGGGAGGCCCGCGAATACCGCTCCGGAGTTGGGGTGTCCCCTGACGATACCCTTAAAGTCCTCTGCATACGTCCTGTCAATGGTCCAACTTGTTGTGCCGTCGTCCAAGTGGTCGTTCAGGAAAAGCATTACCCAGTCTTGCCCACTCATGAACCGCTTGCGGTAGCACTTTACGGCGACGCGCCGGTGCTCGTCGGGCAGAAGCTGACAAAGACTTTCGAGCTGCTTCGCGAGGGTCTGGCGCAGGTCTTGGTCCTCGCGCCACCCGCGCTGCCACGCGCCTAAGGCTTCCAGAAATGCGTCGGTGAATAGACTGCTCATGATGGGGGATTGCGACTTGCGCATTCATTTGATCTGCGGCGGATGTGTCCAAAGTAAGCGACACATTCCACCGCAAGATTAACGAGAAATCATGCTCCGTCTTCGTCGAGCCCCTCGTCGTCCGGGACCAGCTGCTGGTAGTGGGCTTCAATAGCTTCGGGCTCTTCATCGAACAGCGGGGTGACGCGCTTCGAGCTCAGTTTCACCCAACTGTCAAGTTTCGTTACGTTCACCATCGCGTACTCAGCCCCAGAGCGGAAGAATACCCAGTCGAGTTCGACGAGCTCATCTTGGAGGTCGGTCAAAAATTTCTCCCTCAGGTTGCGCTTTCTTCCGGAGATGCGCAGCAGGGTCTCGTGCGAGAGCCGGTAGCGACTCACGTCGCGGCTTTTCTCCTGCTCGTAAGTTTTGACATTTATGACGAGGAGTTGTGCGGTAGTGGTGGCAGAGCGGTTTTGGGCCATCAGATGTTTCTCGACGTAGGGGGTGTTACTTGGTGGTGTGCAAAGCACCGGATGAGTGTACCAGAAAACACCAAATTTGTCGCCCTGACTGCCGAAAGTGGTCTCCAGCAACGTCTTTTTGGTGCCTTATGCCATCTAAGGTGGCGGGTCGCCGTGAGGAAGCTGCGCAGCCGAGTGGCAACTACACGCACTTCTCGATACCCAGGCCTCCAGCGGGTCGAGGGCTTTCGATGAAGCAGACGCTCGTGATCGTCCGCTCCTGGCCGACCGTGTATGTTCGCCGCGTCGCTCGGGAGCAGTCGGTCGCAGGCCGTTCCGTCTCCCTGGGCGACAGCTTGCAGGGCGACGGACGAAGGGGCACAGTCGGCCAGCAGCGGAAGTTCGCGGACGACGGCTTTCGGATAGGCTAGGCGCCATGTCTTGCAGCTCCTGTCAAGCACCAGGCGTTGGAGAAATGCAGCCTCTCTTCGCAAAGATCGATTGCCTCAGTCTGCCGGTCCAGGACTTGGACGAAGCGCTGGGCTTCTACCAGCACTCCCTCGGTCACGAACTGATCTGGCGCGATGCAACGGCAGCAGGTCTGCGCATGCCGCAGTCGAACTCCGAACTCGTCCTTCATATCGACAAGAGGCCTCTGGAAGTCGATCTGCTGGTTGCCTCAGTTCCTCAGGCCATTGAACGCTTCTGCGGTGCGGGAGGCACCAAGGTCTTGGGCCCGTTTCAGATTCGCATCGGCCTTTGCGCAGTGGTCCGCGATCCCYGGGGAAACGAACTCGTCATCCTGGACACTTCTTCAGGTCTACTGCAGACCGACGGAGAAGGTCATGTCATTGGCAACACCGACGCCCAATCCTTCCATAGAGAGGACTAGCCCCGGCAAGCCGGTCGAGCCTCTCATGTCAACGTTGAACGGCCGCTTTCCGGAGCCTTGCTCAGCC
>NZ_JBFUGW010000416.1:0-3953 GCF_056402735.1 Rhizobacter sp. P3_C12 | reverse complement strand
GCAGCGCATCGAGGTCGTGATGATCGAGCCGCAGCCGCGCTTCGTGTCCTGCCCCGGCTCCAACCTGGTGCTGGGCGGCACGCGCACGCTCGACGACCTCACCCTCTCGTACGACGCGCTCACCGCGCGCCACGGCGTGCGCTGGGTGCGCGACGAGGCCACCACGATCGACGCCGGGCGCCGCCAGGTGACGCTCGCGTCCGGCGCGACGATCGGCTACGACAAGCTGGTGCTGTCGCCCGGCATCGAGCTGATGTTCGACGAGGTCGAAGGCCTGCGCCGTGCGCACGACGACGGCCGCGTGCTGCAGGCCTGGAAGGCGGGGCCCGAGACGCTCGCGCTGCGCCGCCAGCTCGAGGCGATGCCCGACGGCGGCGTGTTCGCGATCACGATCCCCGAGTCGCCGTACCGCTGCCCGCCGGGGCCGTACGAGCGCGCCTGCGTGGTGGCCGCCTACTTCCGGCGCGCCAAGCCGCGCTCGAAGCTGCTGGTCCTCGACGCCAACGCCGACGTCGTCTCGAAGCCCGCGCTCTTCAAGGCCGCATGGCGCGACCTGTATCCCGGCATCGTCGAGTACCGGCCGCAGCACAAGGTGATCGGCGTCGACGCGGCAGCAGGCACGCTGCGCATCGAGCTGCAGGATGCCGTGCGCGCCGACGTGCTGAACGTGCTGCCGCCGATGCGCGCCGGCGCGCTCGCGGTGAAGAGCGGCCTCGCGAATGCGGTGAACCGCTGGTGCCGCGTGAACTTCATCGATTTCGGCTCGACCGCCGCGCAGGACGTGCACGTGCTCGGCGACGCGATCCAGATCGCCCCCGGCATGCCGAAGAGCGCGCACATGGCGAACGCGCATGCCAAGGTGGCGGCCGCGGCGATCGTCGCGCAGCTGTCGGGCGTTGCGGTCAACGAACACCCGATGCTGACAAACACCTGCTACAGCTTCGTTGACGAGACCCACGCGATCCACGTCGCGAGCGTGCACGAGTACGTCGCGGCGGAATCGACCTTCAAGCCGGTGGCGGGTGCCGGCGGCGTGTCGGCCCAGCGCAACGAGGCCGAGGGCRCCTATGCCGGCGCCTGGGCCCGCAACATCTGGGCCGACACGCTCGGCTGATCAGGGCTGCTGGCAGGGCACGCCCGGATCGCAGACCCATTCGCGGCGGTAGAACGCCGTCTCGTACAGGTTGAACCTGAACCCGGCCGCCGGCCCCTTGAAGGCCAGCAGCAGCCGCTGCTCGGTCACGGTGCCGTAGACGGCCGGCAGGTTCTCCTGGGACAGCGTCAGGTCGAAGCCGCCGGACAGCAGCAGCGGCAGGTTGTTGGTGACGTAGGCGCCATAGTCCACCGGACCCACCATGAACTTGCCGGCCGGCAGCGACGGGATGCCGGAGAAGACGTTGGACGGCAGGATCGACTGCACCGCGTTGCTGAAGTCGACCTCGGTCACGCTGAACATGCCCGACGCATGGCTGGTCGCGAGGCGGGAGGCGATGTCGCCCACGATCGGGAACCACGACATCGACGAGCAGTCGGTGTTGTTCGTCGGCGTCGAGTGCGTCACCGGGTTGACGAGGGCGCCCGTCGCGAGGTTGAGGTCGTCGGCGGTGATCGTCAGCGGCCCGGAACTCACGGTCAGCGTGCAGTCGGCCCAGATCCCGTTCTTGTGGCCACGCGTGTTCACCGTTGCGTTCAGCGTCGGCACCGTGATGTTGACCTTGGGGGTGCCTGCCGGCGCGGCCGGGTCGTAGCTGACGATCACCGGGCCCGTGGCCGTGGCCTGGTGGCTGCGGTACTCCTCATAGGGGTGGGCCTGCGCGTAGACCGCGTTGTTCCAGGCCGTCGCGAGCGCGTTGAAGACCTTGCCGCTGGCCGCGTAGATCGGCGAGTAGGCGACCGGCTCCACGCTCATGTCGTACCAGAAGTTGATCGGCGTCTGCCCGGCACCGGGCGTCAGCACGCCGTTCACCTTGCCGGACTGGAAGACCGGCTTCCATTGCGGATACGCGTGGGCCGCCTGGCCCAGCAGGCCGCAGCCGATCACTACGGCAACTGCCGCGTACTTTCTGATGTTCATGCATTCCTCCCTTGGATCGCGTCGAGGTTGACGTGTCAAATACTCTGCCGCACAGGCTCCATGCCACACAGTGACTTTGGTAGCGTTCCCGCTTGTTCCCATTCCTCTCGCCATGACCCTGCCCCCCGAACTCGACCCCTGGTTCGCCCGCATCGCCGTCGGCGACTACGCCGGCCGGCTCGATGTCGAGCTCAACCTGCTCGACCGCGCGCAGGCCGCCGAGTGGACCGGCCTGCTCACGTACCACCCGATCGTCGCCGCGCTCGGCGGCATCGTGCTCGACGACCCCGAGACCAGCAACCACCACGTCTACGCCAGCCGCTCGCCGCTGCAGGGCAGCGTGTTCTACCTGGCCCACGACGACGATTCGCGCATCGTCTACGCGTCGCTGTCCGACTTCATCGCGGCGGCCGACGAGGCAAAGCGGCAGCAGACCTGGCTCAGCGAGCTGCACCCGGCGTGCTCGCCGGTCGCGGCCGACCAGGCCGGCTTGTCGCGCTGGATCGGCGAGCTGATCGGCGGCCACGCGGGCCACGATGTCGTGATGGCACTGGTGCCGTCGCTGGACCTGACCGACGCGGCCCTGCTGCGCCGGCTCGTCACCGACCCCGATTTCTTCCTCGGCGAGGCCGTCGCGGCGGAGATCGAGAAGCGGCCGTCGCGCGCGCTCGGCCCGATCGCCGAGCTGTGCACGCTGCATCCGCACCCGCAGGTGGTCAGCGCCGGGCGGCTGGCGGCGCGCGCGATCGCCAAGCTGCGCTGAGGCCATGGCCGTGAACGCTCCCGCCGAGACCGCCGAGCCGAACGTCGCCCGACGCATCGCCTGCCCGCGCTGCAGCGCGCCGATGCGCGTGCTGTCGCTGTCGTCGCACAAGGGACAGCCGGTCGCGGTGGAGCACTGCCCCGACTGCCGCCTCGTGTGGTTCGACGAGTTCGAATCGGTGCAGCTCGACAGCTTCGGCTGGGTGCGCCTGCTGCGCGAGATGGAGGCCGGCACCAGCCGCCCGCTGGCCGAGGCCCAGGTCGCGCACCCGGCCTGCCCGCGCTGCGCCGCGACGCTGAAGCAGGTGCAGAACCGGTCGCGCTTCGGCCTGTTCGCCGCGCTGGAGTGCCCGCGCCGCCACGGCCACCTGCACAGCCACAGCGGCCTGCTGGCCGAACGCGGGCTGGTGCGCCCGCTGGGCGTCGCCGAGCGGCAGGCGCTGGCGCAGGAGAAGCACACGCTGCACTGCCTGAACTGCGGCGGCGCCGCGTCGGCCGGCGACGACCACTGCAGCTGGTGCGGCACCGCGCTGGTGGTGATCGACATGCCGCGCCTGGCGCATTCGCTGCGCCTTCGGCTGGACGGCATGGGCGCATCGCCGCGTGCCATCGGCCGTGCCACCGCCTGGCCGTGCCGGGCCTGCGGCGCCGCGCTCGATCCGGCCCGCGACACGCAGTGCGGGCACTGCGGCCACATCGTCGTCGCGCAGGACCTGCCGGACATCGACCCGCTGCTGGCGGCGGCCGAAGCCGATCTCGCCGTGGCCGCTGAAGTCGAGGCGAAGCGCCTGGCGCGCTACCCGAGCACGCGCCGACCGCGCACGCCGGCCGCAGGGGGCTCGGCGGCGGCGGCGCGGACGGGCCGCTGGTCACTCCTTTCCGGATGGACGCCGCTGCTGGCCGCCCTCGCGGCGGCACTGGCCCTCGCCGTGTTCGTGCTCGCCGACCTGCACGGGCCGGGGCGCGACCCGATGGAGGCGCTGCGCGAGCAGCGGCTGGGCGCCCGCCCGGGCTCGGCCTGGGCCTGGCTGCCGGCATGGCGCGAGCTGGCCCCCGGCGACCGCAACGGCCTGCAGGCGCTGCGCCGCGGGCTCTTCGCGGTGCACCTGCGCCAGCT
>NZ_JBFUGW010000415.1:0-3960 GCF_056402735.1 Rhizobacter sp. P3_C12 | reverse complement strand
GTTCATGTACTCGGTGTTTGACAAATGCGCTGACCTCAGCTTGACAAGTTCGGGCATCGACCCTTCGATGATCGACGCCACTTGCGACCCCGGCGACCTGCAGGACGCATTCGTTCTAGCCAAGGCTACCAAGGACGGCGAACAAGCTATGGTTCAGCAGGAAGTTTCGCGGTTCTTGCACGCGTTCTTCAAGGGCGATAGGTTCGTCGACAACAAGTGCGCTCACATGAAGTTCTCGAGCAAGGTGCCTGGCTTGGCTGCCGACAGGTTCGACCGCCTGATTGCCGCGGGATACCTGGTGCACACAAAAGCAAAGACGGTCGCCGACTTCTACGAGGTCGCGCCCGCTTTCAAGGCCAGCGTGCGTAGGTTCCTCACGGATGGCTATCCAGATGGAAAGCTCAAGAAGTTCATCGCGCTAGTGCGATAAGGCGCCAAGCTTTCAGGCATCTCGGTTCGATAGTCGAATAGGTAGTGAGCGGCGATGGTGATGAGCCTGGTGCAGTCGACCAAGCTGCATGGGCACGACCCGTGGGCTTACATTAAGGACGTGCTGCAGCGGCTGCCGATGCACCCGAACCGTCGCATCGACGAGTTGCTGGCGCGCCGGTGGACGGCTGCGACCACACGAGAAACTACGGGACTATGAAGAGCATTGTGAAGCGTTGATCGACGACGGCGGCGACATTACGTTGCGCCACATCCAGGGTGTTGGCTGCGCGGTTATGGCCGCTGACGGTCACAACGCCCTGGCCATGTTCGCACGCCGCGATAGCGAGACGCTCAACGTGTTGCTCAAGCGACTGGATCGCGTCATCGGGCGGTACTGCGACGAGGGCGAAGCCACCGACGAGATCAACCCGCCTTGATCGGCTCCGTCGTCAAGACGGGGTGCTTGGCCGCCTACGGAACTGCTGCTCAAGGGCGACCGTATTTCTCGAAGCCTCGTCGCCCGTCGACACCGATGGTCACGATTCTTCTGTATTGAAGTGTCGGAGGTCATCTCGACGCGAGTTGGCGATCACGCAGAATTGACTGGAGGATGTGAGGCGACCGAATGCCGGCAATTTGAGAAGACAGAGACACGGACTTCATGTTCATCAGCGCGAATGACACCCCTTTTCTCGCCGAGACGTTCGTGTCGCAAGACAAGTTGTGCTCAAAGGTGTGCACGGTCGTCGTGCGCGCCAGCTTCGACGTCGATGTCGACGGCGTCTGTCGCTTCGTCGAGAAGCAGAGCCCCTTCGTCTTTGCCGATGCGCACTATGGCGATGCAGCAGATACCTCTGTTCGTGCCGAGTCCGACTTTGTGCCGGTGAAGCCGCGGCCCGAGGTGCTGCTCGATGCGATGGCCATGGCCCCGCAGGGTCGGCAGGCAACGACGATGGAGGTGGGGCTGCTGGGGCCATCGCTCGACAAACGCGCCATCGTGACGGGTGAGCGCCGTTGGACCTCAGGCGCCTTCGGATCGCGAGCGTCGCGGCCGGAGCCATTCTCGGCCATGCCCTTGGCCTGGCACCTGGCATTCGGTGGCACCGATCGAACGTCGAACGACCCCACGAACTACCGGAGTGACCCTCGCAACCCGCTCGGGCGGGGCTACCTCGAGACCAAGAGCGACGCGGCCAGCGAGGGCGCCCTCCTGCCTTGTGTCGAACGTCCTGGATCGCTTCTGAAGACTCGCCTCGACCGACCGGAGCCGATCGGCTTCGGCCCGGTGCCGCGCTTTGCGGCCGGGCGAGTGCGCTTCGCGGGGACCTATGACCAACATTGGATGGATCATGTCCTGCCGTTCTTGCCCGACGATTTCGATGACCGCTACTTCCAGGCCGCGCCGGAGGATCAGCAGATGGATGCGCTGACCGAGGGCACGGCCTTCATGTGCCTGAACATGAACCCTTCCGGTCGCTTCATCGTCCGCCTGCCCTCGATGGCTGTCCCGGTTGCGTTCTGCTTCGACGATCGCGTGGAGCGCACCACGCTGACTCCCGACACGCTTCATCTTCTCCCTCACGAATCGCGCATCGTTCTCGTGGGGCGAGTGGGTGTGAAGCTGCCGCGCAAGTTCGTGCGCTTGCGCGAAGTTCGTGTCGGCAATGCCCGCCCGAGAAAGCCGCACTTCGGAAGTCTCGGCGAGGCAGTGACTGAACTTCGGGCGAGGCGCTAGGCCATGTACGTCACCTGTCTGAGCCTCATCTGCCCCGTCGGCTACCAGCCGAGAAGCGCTGCGGCAGCGCTGCGAGCGGGCGTCTCCGGCTTCACGATGCTGCACTACACCGACAGAGAAGGCGAGCCGCTCGTGGGCGCCGCCGTTGAGGCGTTGCCGGCGGAAATGCGCGGTCGCGATCGACAGGCCGCGTTGTTGAGGCTCGCGTTCGAGCAACTTGATCCCCCGTCAACAGAGCGTCTGCGGGCCGCATCCCTTCCATTGATCCTGTGCACACGCGAGGCAGACCGGCCTGGGGCGCGGTTGGCCGGCCTGATGAGCAACGCACAGTTGCCGGATGGCGCACCCTCCACGCACGGGCGAACCGCGCACGTGGCGGGCGGCGCAGTTGGCGTGATCCAGGCGCTCAGCCTTGCGCGCACGATGCACAGCGAGACGCAGGCGCGAGCATGCCTGGTGGTCGCTGTGGACAGCTTGATCGACGCGCGCACACTGAGTTGGCTCGATCGATCCGGACGGCTGAAGACAAGCCTGCAGAGCGACGGCCTGATCCCTGGCGAGGCAGCTTGCATCGTCCTGGTCAGCGAGGAGCCGCCGGAGGGGGGTGGTCTCGCCGTGCTGGGACTGGGCTTCGGGACCGAGCCGGCGACGGTCACGAATGAAGAGCCTTTCCGCGCCAACGGCATGACGGCGGCGCTACGTGCTGCGCTCGTCGAGGCGGGTCTCGGGCTTCACGAGGTTGACTTTCGTTTGAGTGACGTTGGAGGTGAGTCCTATGCCTTCGAGGAACTGGTCGTAACGCAGGCGCGACTGATGCGGCAGGTACGTCCTGAGCAGCCTCTGTGGCACCCAGCCGACTGCGTGGGCGACTGTGGCGCGGTTGCTGGCTTCGTGCAGCTGGCTTGGGTCGAGCAGGCTTGGGCGCGCGGGTATGCGCCCGGCCCGGTAGCGGCGCTCCATGCGAGCGGAGCTTTTCACAACCGCGCGGCGGCAGTGGTATCACATCCGAGGTGGACAAGGTGACGCACGCGGTTTTCGCCAACATGCGAGAAGTCGCCGGCAAGGGCGACTTGAACAAAAGCATCGCCCGATTCCCCGACGTATGCCTGTCCCCGCCGGGACCGCCGGCGGGACCGATCCCCGTCCCCTATCCCGATACGTCTTTCTCCAGCGACCTCAAAGAGGGTTCCGTCACGGTGCTGCTGGGGCGCCAACCAGCAGCTCTCGCGCAGCAGTCGTACTACAAGCCAGCAACGCTGGGCAACGAGGCAGCCACGCGCAGCTTCGGGGCGAGCGTGATCACGCACCAGATCACCKGCAAGACTTACTTCCAGGCCTGGTCGATGGATGTGAAGATCGAGGGCAAAGCCGTCTGCCGGCACCTCGACCTGACGACTAGCAACCACGGGTCGCACCCGCCCGGGACGTCGGGTGCGCCGTCGACGAGCAGCATGATTCCGGCGGGGCTTTCAGCTGCCGACCAGGAGCTTGCCGAGGAGTGCGAGAAGATCCACAAGGACTACGATGTCATCAAGACCGAGCAGGCGGGCTACGCCTCGCAGATCAAGCCCATCAAGAACCGGATCTTTAACAATCGCCCTCTGGCCGGTGACGTCGACGGCATCAAAGCCCTCATCACACAGCAGATCGAGGCATTGGAACGCCTGAAGGTCAAGCGTCGCGAGTACATCGACAAAGGGTGCGACAAGATCGAATGGACAAAGAAAAAATACGACACCGAGGCAGAGAGAAGGGCGCACCATGAGGGTGCTGTTGCGGACCTGGCAAAACAG
>NZ_JBFUGW010000414.1:0-4015 GCF_056402735.1 Rhizobacter sp. P3_C12 | reverse complement strand
GTGCTGACGACGTACACCTACGATGCGGGTGACCGGCCGACCAGCGCGGTGTCGACGCTTGCCGGCCAGCCGAGCGAGTCGGTGACATGGGCCTACAGCCAGACCGGCGCTGGTTTCGCGTACGGGATCGGCCGGCTGACCAGCACCGCTCACCCCAGCGGCTCCAGCCAGTACCGCTACAACTCACACGGGCAGGTCGTCACCGACACACAGCGCGTGCAGCCGGCCAGCGGCGCGAACACGGCGCAACTCACCCACGCGGTGACCTACGGCTACACGCTCGGGGACTTGAGCAGCACGACCTATCCATCCGGCCGGGTGGCGTCGATGACGCTGCTGCGCGGACGGGTCCAGGCCGTCAGCCTCGCCAAAGACGCGAGCGGTACTGCAGTGGCGCTGATCACCGACGTGCGCTGGGAACCGTTCGAGCGCGCGGTGAGCAGCTGGCAGTGGAACACCAGCGCCGGCCCGGTGCCGCACGAGCGCTTCTACGACCTGAGCGAACGCATCACGCGCTACCGTCTCGGCCCGGTGTTCCGCGACGTGCGGTATGACGAGGCGAGCCGCATCACGAGCTTCACGCACCTGCTGCCCGACGGCACGCCGCAACCGGCACTCGACCAGGCCTTCGCGCACGACGAGAACGACCGGCTGACCGGCATCACGACGGCGACCTCCAGCTGGTCGATCTCGTACGATCCCAACGGAAACAGAGCCGGCCTGATCCTGAACGGCAGCCTGAGCACCTACAACACCGAGGCCACCAGCAACCGGCTCGCGAGCATCACGAACCCGGCGCGCAACTTGACTTACGACAACGCCGGCAACACGGTCAGCGACAGCGCGGGTTACAGCGCGGGTTACAGCGCGACGTACAACCTGCGCGGCCAGCTCGCGACGCTCACCAAGGGTGGCGTGACGACGACCTACACCTACAACGCCTTCGGGCAGCGGGTGCGCAAGGTCAGCAGCACAGGTCCGGCAAGCACGGTTGTCTTCGTGTACGACCAAGCGGGGCACCTGCTCGGCGAGTACGACCAGAACGGTGCGGCGATCCGCGAGTACGTGTGGTTGCGCGACACGCCGATCGCGATGTTCATGCCGGATCCGGCGAACCCGAGCGGTGACCCGCTCGTGTACTACATCCACACCGATCACCTGAATGCCCCGCGCATCGTGATGGATCGCGACAACCACGTGCGCTGGCGCTGGCTGGCCGAGCCGTTCGGCACGACCGCGCCGGAGATGAATCCGGAAGGGCTCGGGGTCTTCACGCAGAACCTGCGCTTCCCGGGGCAATACGCGGACGCGGAGAGCGGGCTTTGGTACAACTACTTTCGGCAGTACGACTCATCGAGAGGCTATATACAGAGCGATCCGATCGGCTTGATCGGGGGAAGCCTCTCGACGTATGCCTACGTCGATGGGAATCCATTGAGCTTCGTCGATCCGAATGGTCTCGCAGGTTGCACGTTGACGTGGTTCACGCTGGTCTGCGAATTCGGACCGCCTCCGATTATTGATCCGGACAGTCCAAACCCAACACCTTCATCGGAGTGGTGGCGCAGATTCAAGAACCCATTTGAAGGCATGTTCTCGACGCCTAGGCCAAAGAACATGACGAGGCTTGAAGAGCGACAATTTGATAGAGTATGCGTTGGGGCGGGCGACCCATGTCAAGCTCTGAAGAATGAAGCCAACAAGGCCATTGATGCAGCGATTCCCAAAGTGGAAGACATGCTTTCTGACAAGGGGACCATGTTTGGTACGCAAGGCTGGACAAACCATGCGCTAAATCTCATGGGTCGAATTGAGCAAGTGGCTGCAATCATCAGTCTTGGTCAGAGAATGGGTTGTGACATGTCGGCTGAAATTATGCGGGCTACACAACTCTGGATTCCAAATTTCCCGAGAAACATGACTCCACCAAAATGAATATATACATTGATTTCAGCGTGATGACAGTCGAAGAGTCGGCCGGCGGGCGTGTGTCAGGTGTGTTGGATTTGGCTGCAGTGCCGGCAATTGGCTCGACGGTTGTGCTTGCAGCGCCGTCCAACGCGACTCCCTTTGTTGCTATATCCGGCTTTACTGGCCATCTCAAAGTTACGGAAGTCAGGTATGAGCCGTCCTCTCAATCCGTCGGCGTATCGATCAGCTTGGAGGATGTCACGGTACCAACGAGGGCTGATGCTCTGAAAGTTATGAAATTTTTCTCCGAGGGATTCGGACTGTCGGCAGAAGACTTCGAATAGGAGCAGGGCGCGCCTCGTGTGTAAGAAGAGCCGGTCCCCGGCCCTTTGCTCTCACCCTCAGAAATTCACCCGCAGCCCCGTCTTCACCGACCGCCCCGGCAGCGGCGACAGATCCCGCACCGTCTGCACCGTCGACGCGCTGTACGCCAGCTTGTCGCCCAGGTTGCCGAGCTTCAGGAACCACAGCGCGTCGCTGTTGCCGATCGAGAAGCGCCGCGCTAGCGACGCATTGACGATCGCGTAGCCGTTCGTCGCCGCGTCGGTCGCCGGCACGCGGTTCTGCTTCGCCGCACCATCGACCTCCAGGCGCCCGCTCCACGGCCCGCTGTCCACATCCAGCCCGACCAGCGCCCGCAGCGGCGCGACGCGCGGCAGCGCCTCGCCGGTGTCGAGGTTGGTCGCCCGCGTGTAATCGAGCTTGCCGTCCAGCCCCAGCGTCCAGCCGTCCCGGCGCAGCAGCCGCTGCTTGCCGTTGATCTCGATGCCGTTCAGGCGTGCCCGCACCGCGCGGAACGCGTACTCGGGGAACGACTCCGGGCCGTCATCGCCCTCGGCCTCGATCTGCTGGCCGGTCGCCTCCAGCGAGATGAAGCGCGAGAAGCGCGTGCTGAACGCACCCAGCCGCAGCTCGTTGCCGTCGTCCTTCCACGCGAGCGCCACGTCGATGTTGTTGCCGCGCTCCACGCCCAGGTTCACGTCGCCGCGCTCGAACGCGCCGGTCGCCGCATGCACGCCGTTCGCGTACAGCTCGAACGAGGTCGGCGCGCGCTCGGTGTAGCTCAGCGATCCGCTCAGCGACCAGGTCGGCGTCAGCTTGTAGACGTTCGCGAGCGACGCGCTGCGCACCGGGAAGCTGCGCGCATCCGCCGCGCCGAACTTCGGCTCGGCCGCATCGGCGGCATCGCCGTCCGAGGTGATGCGCGCATGCTCCACGCGCAGCCCGGCGGTCAGCGTGCCGCCGCTCCAGGCCAGGTCCTCGAGCGCGAACAGCGCCTGCCGCTTCGTGCGCGTGCTCGGCACGAAGGCCTCGTCGCCCAGCGCCGAGAAGTCGAAATCCTCCACCTGCAGCCCGACCACGCCCTGCACCGGCCCGATTGCCGCATGCGTCGCCTCGACGCGCAGCTCGTTGCCGGCCGTCTTGAAGGTCGTGCCGACCGCGCCGGTGCCGGTGTCGACCTCCTGGTGCTGGTAGCGCGTGTGGTTGAAGCTCGCGCGCAGCCCGGTGAACGGCCCGTCCAGCTGCTTCACCTCGCCGGCCACGCCGACGTGGTCGCGCTTCATGTCGATGTCGACGTCCGGCTCGGCCACCGCGCCATAGGTGCTGCGGTAGGTATCGACCGACAGGCCGAGGTAGCCGTGGTCGAAGAACACCGAGCCGCCGACCGCGCCGCCGTGCGTGTCGCTGGCCGACGCGCGCACGCGCTTGGTCTCGGGCTGGTCCTCGCCATCGCTGCGCGGCGTGAAGCTCGGCACGTGCAGGTCCGAGGTCTTGCGGCCGAAGGCGTCCACGTGCAGCCCGAACTGGCCGTTGCCGGTCTCCAGCAAGGCCGCGCCGCCGCGTTCGGCATCGGCACCGCCCAGGCGCAGCTCGGCCGAGCCGCTCAGCCCGTCCAGCCGGGTCGACGGGATGCGGTTGTCCAGCGCGTTGACCACGCCGCCCACCGCGCTGCCGCCGTACAGCAGCGCGCCCGGGCCGCGCAGCACCTCGATGCGGTCGACGATCAGCGGATCGATCGGCACCGCGTGGTCGAAGCTCAGGC
>NZ_JBFUGW010000413.1:0-4018 GCF_056402735.1 Rhizobacter sp. P3_C12 | reverse complement strand
CCCGAGCACTTCCCGGCGGGCGTCGACGAACGCGACCTGCTGCGGGCCCTGCTGGACAACTCACCGGATCACATCTATTTCAAGGACAGGCAGTCCCGCTTCATCAAATCGAGTGCGGCGCAGGCGCTCCAGTTCGGGATGGCGACACCCGACGGGTTGGTCGGCAAATCGGATTTCGACGTCTTCTCCGACGCGCATGCCCGGCCGGCCTTYGAGGACGAGCAGGAGATCATCCGCACCGGCCTGCCGATGGTCGGCAAGGTCGAGCGCGAGACCTGGATGGACGGGCGGCCCGACASCTGGGCGCTGACCACCAAGATGCCGCTGCGCAACCGCGATGGCGAGATCATYGGCACCTTCGGCATCACCAAGGACATCTCCGACCTGAAGGAAGCCGAGCGCCGSATCGGCGAGGTGCACCGGCAGCTGGTCGAAGCKTCGCGCCTGGCCGGCATGGCCGAGATYGCCACGAACGTGCTGCACAACGTCGGCAACGTGCTCAACAGCGTCAACATCTCCGCCGGCCTGATCGTCGATCGGCTKCGCGCCTCCAAGCTCAAGGGGCTCGCGCGTGCGGTCGGCCTGATGGACGAGCATGCCGRCGACCTSGGCGACTTCCTCACGCGCGACRCSCGCGGCAAGCTGCTGCCCGGCTATCTGCGCGAMCTGGCGCAGGCTCTGGAGGCCGAGCAGRCGGCCATYGCCGAAGAGCTCGGCCTGCTCGCCAGGAGCGTCGAYCACATCAAGGAGGTCGTGGCGACCCAGCAGTCGTATGCGGGCGCATCGCGCGTCGTCGAGTCYCTGAAGGTCGACGAACTGCTGGACGATGCATTGCGCATGAACGTCAGTGCCCTGACCCGYCACAAGGTCGAGGTCGTGAARCAGGTTCCCGACCTGCCCGCCYTGRGCCTGGACCGGCACCGCYTGCTGCAGATCCTGGTGAACCTGATCAGCAATGCCAAGCACGCGATGCGCGGTGCGCCACCGAACCACAGCGCGTGCATCACGTTGGGCGCCGCGCTGCTGGAAGSTGCYGGWGGKCGAGTGCTGCGCATCACGGTGGCCGACAACGGCGAAGGCATTGCACCCGAGAACCTGGTGCGCGTCTTCGTCCAYGGCTTCACCACGCGCAGCAACGGCCACGGCTTCGGCCTGCACAGCTGTGCCTTGGCGGCCCGCGAGATGGGCGGGACGCTGAGCGCGCACAGCGAGGGTGCGGGGCAAGGCGCCACGTTCGTGCTGGACATCCCGATCGACCCGCAGGAGGGCGATCGATGACACCCGGGCAGAACCGGCGGATCCTGCTGGTCGACGACATGCCGGCGATCCAYGAGGACTTCCGCAAGATCCTCGTGCCGCAACCGGTGCACGCGGGACTCGATGCCGCCGAGACGGCGCTGTTCGGAGACGAACCGCCGGCGGTGCTGAGCGTGTTCGAGCTCGATTCGGCCTACCAGGGSCAGGAGGCGGYGGGCCAGGTGCAGGCGTCGCTSGCCGCGGGCCGACCCTATGCACTGGCCTTCGTGGACATGCGCATGCCGCCRGGCTGGGACGGCGTGCAGACGATCGAGCGCCTGTGGCAGATCGATCCGCGGCTTCAGGTCGTCATCTGCACYGCTTACGCCGACACCTCGTGGGACGAGGTGCTGGCGACRCTCGACGTGCGSGACCGGCTGTTGATCCTCAAGAAGCCCTTCGACGCGATCGAGGTGCGCCAACTCGCGAACATGCTGACCGCCAAGTGGCAGATGACGCAGGATGCAGCGGCGCAGCTCACGCGGCTGGAAGACGCCGTGGCGGAGCGCACGCGCGAGATCACGAGCAGCAATGAGGCGCTGCAGGCCGAGGTGGCCGAGCGCAARCATCTGCAGGGGCAGCTGGTGCAATCGGAGAAGCTCGCCTCGATCGGCCAGYTGGCGGCCGGCGTSGCGCACGAGATCAACAACCCGATCGGCTACATCTTCTCCAATTTCGGCACGCTGGARGACTACCTCGGCAAGTTGTTCGAGRTGCTGGCTGCCTACGAGGCYGCCGAAGGCGATATCGGCCCYTCCGACGTCGCCGCSAGGCTGCGCAAGCTGCGCGAKGCGGTCGAGCTGGAATTCCTGAAGGAAGACATCCCGGTGCTGATGCGCGAGTCCAGGCAAGGCATCGTGCGGGTGCGCCAGATCGTGCAGGACCTGAAGGATTTCTCGCGCGTGGATTCCACGCAGGATTTCCAGTGGGCGGATCTGCACCAGGGCATCGATTCGACGCTGAACGTGGTCGCCAACGAGGTCAARTACAAGGCGGACCTGATCAAGGAATACGGCGTGATTCCAGACGTCGAGTGCCTGCCGTCGCAAATCAACCAGGTCGTGATGAACCTGGTGGTCAACGCGGCCCAGGCGATGGGCGAGGAACGCGGCCGCATCATGATCCGCACCGGGGTCGAGGCGGATGCCGGGCACGTCTGGCTGGARGTCGCCGACACCGGCTCGGGCATYCCKCCGGACACGCTCAAGCGCATCTTCGAGCCCTTCTTCACCACCAAACCGGTCGGCAAGGGRACGGGCCTCGGGCTYTCGCTGTCGTACGGGATCGTGCAGAAGCATCACGGACGCATCGAYGTCGAAAGCGTGCTGAACCARGGCACCACGTTTCGGGTGACGCTGCCGGTGCGCCGACCGGTCACATCGACTGAGGCGGAAGGCACGAGCGTCTGAGGCAAGACCCGTACTGATCGATGCATACGACTCAATGATCTGCATGAGTGGCGGCGTAGGGATTCGAGCGGCGATTTGAGTATGAGGTCATATTTGTTCCACGCATTTCGAACGCTATTTGAATAGAGTTGCAGGTGGTTTTCCTGGGCCGGCGAATGCAGGTCAATTCAGAGACGGCATGAGAACTTCCCTGTTCGGACCCCACTCCACATGGGTTAGACCGGGCTCCTGGGCCTCCAGTCGCCGACGCTCGGCTTCCTGCGCCGGCAGCTGGCCCTGCTGAACCCGCATCGCTTCGGCCAGTGCGGATTCTTCCTGCCCGGTCTGGGCGCGTTCGAGCGCAAGCTTCACGTCCAGGATGAGTTCCTCGTCGTTCCAGGGCTTGAGGATGTAGCGGACCACCTGCGCGTCGTTCATGGCGCGCACCAGCGTGGAGACGTCGGCGGAGCCGCTGGCGATCATCGGCACCACCTGGGGCTGGATGCCTCGAACGTCGCGCAGGAACGAAACGCCATCCTGCGGCGGCATGCGGAAGTCCGACACGACCACGTCGAACGAACGCGAGCCAGCGCGAGTTGCGTGTCGCTAAACGACTCGATGCGCGCCAGGTCGCGCAGCGGCACGCGCAGGGCACGATGCAGTGCCGCGAGCACGTTGAGCGTCTGCTTGAAGAGCAGCGCCTCGTCCTTGCGCTACCGATGTCTAGCCTCAGCACGACGCGCTGACCAGGGGTGATCGAGCGGAATCCAAAGTACTCCGGCAAATCGGGTCGCATATGCCGTTGAAAGCCCTGAACCTGGACCTTCACTCCAGAATCCAGGTGCAGATGCGCCATCAGACAGGGTTGACGCTTGGCCCAGACGAGTGCATCGAGAACACTTGAGTGCGATCCCCCGCCCAACCGAGGAAGTCAGTGCGGTACGTGCAGCTAACAGTGGCGTGGGCGGACTGTTCTCCACTGTCGTCTTTGGATGTGCTATTTCCGCCCGTCGATTTCGGAGTCGCAGCTGGCGCCATCGAGCAGCGACAACAAGGCAGGGGTCAGCGCCTTCAGCAGCTGCGCCGGCATGGCACTTGTGAACTTGTAGTTGGCGGCGTAGGGCTCGTGAACGTAGGCCATCATCGTGCCGAAGTAGCGGTCTCCGATCAGGAACACCAAGGTGGCCGAGCGGTCGACGATGCGTGATGAGATCAGCCTGCCGCCACGGCCGTAGGTATCGAAACGATGGTCGCCGGTGCCAGTCTTGCCACCGATCTCCACCACGCTGCCGTCACGTCGCACCAGCGCCCCCTTCAGTCGCTTCGCCGTACCT
>NZ_JBFUGW010000412.1:0-4024 GCF_056402735.1 Rhizobacter sp. P3_C12 | reverse complement strand
GCCGACGGGCGCTCGCGATGATCTCGACAAGGTCCACACTGCCGCGCTCGCACTGATGGGGCTGCTCGACGACGTGCTCGACCACTCCAAGATCGAGGCTGGAAAACTGCGTTTCGAGCAACTCGAGTTCAATCTCGAGCAGACGCTGCAGCGCACGGTCGACGTCTTTGCCGCGCGCGTCGCCCTGAAGGGCCTCGCGTTCGTCGTTGATCTGCCACCCGAGTTGCCGCTTCAAGTGGTCGGCGATGCACTGCGAATGTCGCAGGTGCTGAACAACCTGGTGGGCAACGCGGTGAAGTTCACCGATAAAGGCCACGTGCATGTCGTGGTGCGAGAAATGCCTGCCACGCAGCCTGAGCGCTGYCTGTTGAGATTTTCCGTGCTCGACACCGGGATCGGCATCGACCCAGCGCACCACGCGGGCTTGTTCGACGCCTTCACGCAAGCCGACAGTTCGATCACGCGCCGCTTCGGCGGCACCGGGCTCGGTCTCACGATCTGCCAAAGGCTGGTCGAGATGATGGGCGGCGAGATGGGGATGAGGAGCGTTCCCGGACGCGGCAGCGAGTTCTGGTTCACCGCCAACTTGCTGCGTGGCGATATGCCGCCTCCCTCCAGCTTGCGGCAGCCGGGGATGGAGGGCCTGCGCGTGTTGCTCGTCGAAGATGGGTCGTTGGCTGATCAGGTGAACGCCACGCAACTGCTCGCTTGGCAGGTGAGGGTGACGCGAGCCGCTGACGTGAAGGCCGCATTGCGATACATCGAGCAGAGCCAGTCGTTGGATGATCCGTTCGATGCGGTGCTGCTCGACGGGCATTCGCTGGCGCTGGAAGAGCGGCTCGCGGTGGCGCGTTCGCTGCGAAGTGTGATCCACGGCGGTGCCGTCGGATGTCCGGCGCTGGTGATGATGTCGTCCGCCTCCAGGACAGCAGCCGATGCCGCGGTGGACCTCGTGCCGGATGTCGCGCTTGCCAAGCCGGTGCTGGCCTCGCCGCTGCTTGCGGCATTGCTGAAGATCGCCGAGCGCCGCGACATTCATGGCCCTGCGAACTCGGTGGGGACCGTTGCTGCCGATCTATCGTGTACCGCCACGCAAGCCGAATCGCTGCTGGCACACGCCGCGCCGATCGCTGGAGCCCGAGTGCTGCTGGTTGAGGACAACGTCGTCAACCAGATCGTCGGGCAGCGCATCCTGGGGCRCATGGGCCTGGAAGTGCTCGTCGTCGACGACGGCGTACAGGCGCTCGCCGCGCTCGATGCCGTCACCGATCGGCCGTTCGACGCCGTGCTGATGGATCTGCACATGCCGGTGATGGACGGGCTCGAAGCGACGCGGCGCATCCGCGAACGAGGGGCCTGGGCCTCGCTGCCGGTGATCGCGATGACTGCAGCAGCGCTGCCTGAGGACCGCGCGCAATGCTTCGAGGTAGGCATGGTCGACCATCTGGCCAAGCCGCTCATTCCAGAGAGCGTGCTCGACGTTCTGCTGCGGTGGATTCCGCACGACCGGCGTGATCGAGCGCTGCCTTCCACCTGACCCGACGCCCGAAGGCTCCTTCGGGTGAGTTAGACGCCCAGCGTTGGCGTCCCCAGCGGCTACCACCTGACCGCAGACCGCAAGAACCCGAACAAGGTCTATGCCCACGATTCGGGCGGCGCCTGGTGGGGCACGCCGGGCAAGGTTCATGTCTCGACCGATGGCGGTCACAGCTTCACGCTGAGCGCGGGCTCGGTGTCGGCCGGGCTGGCGCCCAGCTACTTCATGCACACCTCGCTGGCGGTCAACCCCAACGCCGAGGACGACCTCTGGCTGGCCGACGGCAACGCCGTGTACCACTCGACCGATTCGGGGGCGACCTGGACCAAGCTCAGCACCTTCGCGTCGATCTGGAGCGGCAACGCATGGCCCGTCGTGCAGAACGTCCATGGCCGGGTCTACGTCAGCGGCATCGGCCAGGGCATGCTGTACAGCAACTGAACCCCGTCTTCTTCATCCCCTCGCAGCGATGCGCCGACGACTCCGATCGCGCAGGGGTTGAAGCTGCTCTCGACGCGCATCAGGATCACGTTCCGCGCGGCATCGATATTGTCCGATATTCATCATTCGACAACCGACCGGCCGCTGTTGCGCGCGTGGGGTCGTGTGCCGGCCCCTGCGTTTGCACCAGGTTGCTTGCATCGGTGCGGCCTCAGGAGCGCGGCAATCCGCCGATCTGCTGCATCAGTCCGAGCAGGTCCGGTTGCCCGACTTCGGAGACGATCTTCCCGGTCGAGAGCCGATAGATGTTCAGCGCTTGCACGGCAATCGTCTTGCCGGTGGGAGGCACGCCGAAGAAGGCTCCGCGGTGCGTCCCGTGCATCATGAATCGCGCTGCGATGACATCACCTTCAATGACGGTTTCTTCAAGAGTCCACTGAATGTCGGGGAATCCACCGCGCATCATCCCGATGACCTCCAGGTAGCCCTGTGGCCCGTGCACGGGTTCGGCGCGCCCCGGAACGTGAAACACGGCGTCCGGAGAAACCAACTCCGTGGCGAGCCGCGGGTCCGCAGTGTTGATGAACTCCACGAAGCGAGCGATGAACTGTCGGTTTGTGGTTTGCATGGGTCGCCTCGGACTGTCTATCAGGATGGGAACCGGGGCATGGTGGTCGCCAGGTGCCCGCGTTCCCATATTGTTCGAGTTGCCGGCGCGTTCGACACGATCAAAGTCGGTTGCCAAATGGTGAATATCGGACAATGGATCGATGCCACGCGGAACGAGTCCCATCGATATCGAGCAGGTCCGGTATCGGCCTTCGGCCGAGCGCGCGCTGGATCTCGAGGTCTTCTCGATGTCGGACCTGAGACGAAGGGTTCCCCGAGCCCACCTGCAGCGTCACCACCGCTACGACTTTCACATGTTCGTGCACGTCAGACGCGGAGAATGCCGCGCCGTGGTGGACTTCAGTCACATCGAGTGTGGCGCCGGATCGCTGCTGACCATTCGGCCCGGACAGGTTCACCGCTTCGGCCCGGGAAGCCGTTGGGACGCAAACCTCTTGCTGTTCCGACCCGAGCTGCTGCAGGCTTCGCAGGGCGAGGAACGCCTTCAGATGCCTGAACTGGTCGACGCGCTTCCTGGCCATCTGCGCCTCGACCGGTCGACGGGTCGGTTCTTGGCCGACACGCTCGCGCGGCTGGAGGAGGCGTGCGGGCTCGACGCCCGGCAACCGCTGCTGAACTGGCTGCTCCAGAGCGAACTGGCAACGCTCGTGACGCGGCTGCACATCTTTCACGCCGAGCAACAGCCGTCCGACGGAACATCGTCCGACGCGCCGGAGCGCTTTCGTCTTTTCAAACGGCTTCTGGACGCGAAGGTGCATCAGTGGCATCACGTGTCGCGCTACGCACAGGCCATGGGATGTTCCGAGAAGACGCTCACTCGCATCTGCAGTGCGGTGGCTGGCGTCGGTGCGAAGGCCTTTATCGCCTCGCGCCTTGCGCTGGAAGCCAAGCGCCTGCTCGTGCACACGGAGATGCCGATTTCAGCCATCGCGCAGCGGCTCGGCTTCGACGAGGCGACCAACTTCACCAAGTTCTTTCGCGGCATCGAAGGATGCACGCCTGGCGACTTCCGCCGTCAGTTCGATGTCTCGTTGTAGCCGCATCCAGCGGTCCTGTCTGACCATGCTGTCCATCAGGGCCAACTCATCGACGAAGACATCCACGATACGAACCGTGTCGTCTTCGCCAATGGTGGCCCTGCATGCCGGCCAACAGGATGCAGGTGGGGTCGAGCTCAGCGGGGAAACGGAGCGGGGTTGGCCAGGTAGGCCTTGGACAGGCGCGCGAACTGGCCGCCGTCGTTCGTGATGTCCGCCGACGTGTCGTCCCCGGGACTGAAGACGATCGCGAATGTGCCGTTGCCCGCGTACTGCGTTGTATGCGTCAGCATGTACTGGACGTGGTTGTCCCGATAGTGCTTCGGCGTTCCGCCGGGCGTCGTCGAGGGCACGCCCATGGGGGTCTTCCAGTACAGGA
>NZ_JBFUGW010000411.1:0-4038 GCF_056402735.1 Rhizobacter sp. P3_C12 | reverse complement strand
CGCGCGCCGCGTCGGTGCCGATGCAGCGATCGGCGCGGCCGACCCCGCCGCCAAGCAGGCCGCGGTGCAGCGCGAGCAGGCGGCCGGCCGCTGCGTCGCGATGGTCGGCGACGGCATCAACGATGCGCCGGTGCTCGCGCAGGCCGACGTGTCGTTCGCGATGGGCCACGGCGCGCTGGTCGCCCGCTCGAACGCCGACCTGGTGGTGGTCTCGAACCGGCTGGGCGGCCTGGAAGACGCCCGCCGCATGGCCCGCCGCACGGTGCGCGTGGTGCGGCAGAACCTCGCGTGGTCGGCGCTCTACAACGCTGCCTGCATCCCGCTCGCGCTGGCCGGCTTCCTGCCGCCGTGGGCCGCCGGCCTCGGCATGGCACTCAGCTCGCTGTTCGTCATCGCCAATTCCCTGCGCCTGGCGCGCTGAAGCTCGACGATGAACATCCTCTATCTCCTGATCCCGATGTCGGCCCTGCTGGTGCTCGCGCTGCTCGGCGTGTTCGGCTGGGCGCTGAACCGTGGCCAATTCGACGACCTCGACGACGAGGGGCTGCGGATTCTGCACACCGACGACATCGCCCTTGATCAGCATCAAGCCGCCGCCGGCGCGTCGCTCCAAGAATCACCGTAGAGCAATCATGGTGAAAGAAGAGGCGACCTATGTCGAACGAATCTGCGGCCGCGCAGCCCGTCTTCAGTGACTGGAGCGTGCGCTGGTTCTCGCTCGCGGCGGTGCTGTGGGGCGTGGTGGGGATGCTGGTCGGCGTGTTCATCGCAGCCGAGCTGACCTGGCCCGAGCTGAACCTGGGCATCTCCTGGCTCAGCTACGGCCGCCTGCGGCCGCTGCACACCAACGCGGTGATCTTCGCGTTCGGCGGCTGCGCGCTGTTCGCCAGCAGCTACTACGTGGTGCAGCGCACCTCGCAGGCGCGGCTCTTCATGCCGAAGCTCGCGGCCTTCACGTTCTGGGGCTGGCAGGCGGTGATCGTCGCAGCCGCCATCACGCTGCCGCTGGGCATCACGCAGGGCAAGGAGTACGCCGAGCTCGAGTGGCCGATCGACATCCTGATCGCCATCGTGTGGGTGTCGTACGCGGTGGTGTTCTTCGGCACGATCGCGGTGCGCAAGGTGCGCCACATCTACGTCGCGAACTGGTTCTTCGGCGCGTTCATCCTGGCGGTGGCGCTGCTGCACATCGTCAACAGCGCCGCCATTCCGGTGAGCCTGACCAAGAGCTACTCGGCCTACGCCGGCGTGCAGGACGCGATGGTGCAGTGGTGGTACGGCCACAACGCGGTCGGCTTCTTCCTGACGGCCGGCTTCCTCGGGATGATGTATTACTTCATCCCGAAGCAGGCCGAGCGGCCGGTGTACTCGTACCGGCTGTCGATCGTGCACTTCTGGGCGCTGATCTTCACGTACATGTGGGCGGGCCCGCACCACCTGCACTACACCGCGCTGCCCGACTGGGCGCAGAGCGTGGGCATGCTGTTCTCGCTGGTGCTGCTCGCGCCGAGCTGGGGCGGGATGATCAACGGGATCATGACGCTCTCGGGGGCGTGGCACAAACTGCGCGACGACCCGATCCTGAAGTTCCTCATCGTCTCGCTGTCGTTCTACGGCATGAGCACCTTCGAAGGGCCGATGATGTCGATCAAGACGGTCAACGCGCTCAGCCACTACACCGACTGGACCATCGGCCACGTGCATTCCGGCGCGCTCGGCTGGGTCGGCCTGGTGTCGATGGGCACGCTGTACTTCCTGGTGCCGCGCATGTTCGGCCGCACGACGATGTACAGCACCCGGGCGATCGAGCTGCACTTCTGGATCGCGACGGTCGGCATCGTGCTGTACATCGCCGCGATGTGGATCGCCGGCGTGATGCAGGGCCTGATGTGGCGCGCGGTCAACCCCGACGGCACGCTGGTCTACAGCTTCGTCGAGAGCGTGAAGGCGACCTTCCCCTTCTACGTGGTGCGCCTGGCGGGCGGGCTGCTGTACCTGGCCGGCATGCTGATCATGGGCTGGAACGTCGTGAAGACGGCCACCGCCGGCCGCTACCGGCCGCTGCCCGTGCCGGGTCAGGTCGCTGCGCTGCAGCCGGCCCCCGCCTGAGCCACCGAGGACACACCACATGGCCAATGCAAACGACACCAACACCCCCGGCTTCTCGCACGAGAAGATCGAGACCAACAACTTCCTGATGATCGTGCTGATCCTGCTGGTGATCGCCGTCGGCGGCCTGGTGGAGATCGTGCCGCTGTTCTTCCAGCGCTCCACCACGCAGGCGGCGCCGGGCCTCGCGCCCTACACCGCGCTGCAGCTGGCCGGGCGCGACGTCTACATCCGCGAGGGTTGCTACAACTGCCACTCGCAGATGATCCGCCCGTTCCGCGCCGAGACGCTGCGCTACGGCCACTACTCGACGGCCGGCGAGTTCGTCTACGACCATCCGTTCCAGTGGGGCAGCAAGCGCACCGGCCCGGACCTGCATCGCGTGGGCGGCAAGTACAGCGACGAGTGGCACCGGGTGCACCTGATCAACCCGCGCGACGTGGTGCCGGAGTCGAACATGCCGGCCTACCCGTGGCTCACCCAGGCCGCGCTGGACCCGACCGACATGGCCCCGAAGCTGACTGCGCTGCGCCGCGTCGGCGTGCCCTACACCGATGCCGAGATCGCCGCCGCCGGCGAGGCCGTGAAGGGCAAGACCGAGATCGATGCGCTGATCGCCTACCTGCAGGTGCTGGGCACCTCGGTGAAGTAAGGAGCAAGACCCATGGATGTCAACGACCTCAGAAGTGGCGTGACGGTGCTGTCGATGCTGGTGTTCCTGGGCATTGCCGCCTGGGCCTGGTCGCGGCGCAACCAGTCGCGATTCGACGAAGCGGCACGGTTGCCTTTCGAACAGGATGGCAGCGATGAAGGAGGTGCGCGATGAGCGACTTCTTCAGCCAGGGCTGGTCGATCTACATCGGCGCGGTGACGCTGCTCGGCCTGCTGGCGTGCCTGGTGCTGCTGTTCATCGCGAGCCGCCGCGAGGTGATGGCCGCCGACAACAGCACCGGCCACGTGTGGGACGAGGACCTGCGCGAGCTGAACAACCCGCTGCCGCTGTGGTGGATGGTGATGTTCGTGCTGACGGTGGTGTTCTCGCTGGCCTACCTGTTCCTGTACCCCGGCTTCGGCAGCGCCGCCGGCAGCCTGGGCTGGACCAGCCGCGGCCAGTACGAGGCGGAGCAGCGGGCCGCGCAGGCCGAGATGGCGCCGCTCTATGCGCGCTTTGCCGCGCTGCCGGCCGACCAGCTCGCGGCCGAGCCGCAGGCGATGGCGATCGGCGAGCGGCTGTTCATCAACAACTGCGCGACCTGCCACGGCTCGGATGCGCGCGGYAGCAAGGGCTTTCCGAACCTGACCGACACCGACTGGCTGCACGGCGGCACGCCGGAGAAGATCGAGGAGACGATCACCGAGGGGCGCCAGGGGATGATGCCGCCGATGGCAGCGGCGATCGGCGGCGCGCAGGAGATCCACGAGGTCGCGCAGTACGTGCTGAGCCTGTCGGGCAGCGCGCACGATTCGACCGCGCAGTTCGGCAAGCCGCGCTTCATGGCCTGCGCCGCCTGCCACGGCATCGACGGCAAGGGCAACCCCGCGCTCGGCGCACCCAACCTCACCGACAAGGTCTGGCTGCACGGCTGGGGCGAGGAAGCCATCACCGCGATGATCAACAAGGGCAAGCTGAACGTGATGCCGGCGCAGAAGGACCGGCTCGGCAAGGCGCAGATCCACGTGCTGGCCGCGTACGTGTGGAGCCTGTCGAACCGGGGCCCTGCGCTTGCGCAGTGACGCGATGGCCGACCCCGAGGTGCGCCACGAGTCACGCAACGGCAAGCGGGTGATCCCGATCACGCCGGTGGCCACCGTCTCGCTGTATGCGAGTGAAGCGAAGATCTACCCGCGCGCGGTGCACGGCCTGTTCGCGGCCTGGCGCTGGGCGCTGGTGTGGGCGACGCAGCTGGTGTTCTACGGGCTGCCGTGGCT
>NZ_JBFUGW010000410.1:0-4049 GCF_056402735.1 Rhizobacter sp. P3_C12 | reverse complement strand
GCGCTACGAGCCGCTGCCGGCCGGCCTGCCGGCGCGCCAGCGGCTGCGCCGCGGCGGCGTCTGCCTGATCACCGGCGGGCTCGGCGGCGTCGGCCTCGCGCTGGCGCGCCACCTCGCGAGCGCGTGGCAGGCCCGGCTGGTGCTGCTGGGCCGCACCGAATTGCCGGCGCGTGCCGACTGGGCCCGGCTGGCCAATGACCCGCAGCAGCCGCTCGCGCTGCGCCGCAAGCTGCAGCAGCTGGTCGCGCTCGAAGCCACCGGTGCCGAGGTGATGACGGTCGCCGCCGATGTCAATGACGCGGCGCAACTGCGCGCTGCGCTCGCGCAGGTGCACCGGCGCTTCGGGCCGGTGCAGGGCGTCGTGCATGCCGTCGTGCACCCGGGCCGCGGGATGATCGCGCAGCGCAGCCGCGCGCAGGTCGAGGCCGCGTTCGAGCCCAAGCTGCACGGCACGCAAACGCTGCTGGAAGTGCTGCGCGACGAACCGCTCGACTACGTGCTGTTCTGCTCGTCGGTCGCCAGCCTGATCGGCGGCCTGGGCCGCAGCGACTACGCCGGCGCCAACGCCTACCTCGATGCGCTGGCGGTCGCGTCGCGCCGCACCGACGGGCCACCGCTGTTCTCGGTCAACTGGGATGCGTGGCGCGATGTCGGCATCGCGGTCGACATGGACCTGCCCGACGGCATCGGCCTCGACGAGCGCAGCGGCGTGGCCGCATTCGAGCGCATCGTCAACGGGCCGGACCTGCCGCAGACGGTGGTGTCGATCACGCCGCTCGCGCAGCGCTTCGGGCCGCTGGATGGCGGGATGCTGGATGTGATCGCGGCGTCGGCCAAGGCTTTGGCACCGGCGCGCAGCGGCCATCCGCGCCCGGTGCTGACGACGCCGTTCGCCGCTCCCGAAGGCGCGCTGCAGGAAGGCCTGGCCGCGCTGTGGACCGAGCTGCTCGGCATTGCACCGATCGGCGTGCACGACAACCTGTTCGAGCTCGGCGGCGATTCGCTGCTCGCGATCCGGCTGCTGTCGCGGGTGCGGCAGGCGCAGGGCGTCGAGTTGCATCCGGCGCTGTTCTTCAAGCTGCCGACGGTGGCCGCGCTGGCGCAGGCGGTGCGCGAGCGGGCGCCGCAGGCGGAGGCGGCGCAGGACGCCGCGATCACGCGCAGCGAGGGCGCCGTGGCGCCGATGTCGCCGGCCCAGCAGGGCCAGTGGTTCCTGTGGCAGCTCGATCCGGACAGCACCGCGTACCACGTCGGCGGCGGGCTGCGGCTGTCGGGCGCGCTCGACATGCCAGCGCTGCGGCGGGCGATCGGCGAGCTGGTGCAGCAGCACGACGGCTTGCGCACGGTGTTCCGCGAAGGCGAGGGCGGTGTGCTGGAGCAGGTGGTGCTCGACGACGTGGCGATCGAGATCCCGCTGATCGACCTGTCGCTGCTGCCGGCCGACCAGCGCGATGCACGTCGTCATGACGAGGCGCTGCGCATCGCCCGCACGCCGTTCGACCTGCGCCGCGGCCCGCTGCTGCGCGGTGCGCTGCTGCGGCGTGCGCCCGGCGAGCACGAGCTGCTGCTGATGCTGCACCACATCGTCTCCGATGCCTGGTCGGTCGAGCTGATGCTCGACGAGCTGGCGCAGCGCTATGCCGCGGCCTGCGAGGGCCGCAGCGCGGCGCTGCCGGCCCCTGCCATCCGCTACGGGGATTTCGCGGCCTGGCAGCGGCGCTGGCTCGCAGACGGCGAGGGCGCCCGGCAGCTCGCGTACTGGCGGCGGCAGATCGACGATCCGCAGGCGGTGCTCGCGCTGCCGACCGACCGGCCGCGCGAGGCCGCGGGCCGCAGCGGTGCGGCGCAGCACCTGGTCGACCTGCCGGCGGACCTGGTCGACGGCCTGAAACGTTCCGTCGCGAAGGAGGGCGCCACGCTCTTCATGGGGCTGATCGCGGCCTTCCACGCGCTGCTGCACCGGCACACCGGCCAGCCGCTGGTGCGCATCGGCGTGCCGGTCGCGAACCGCCAGCGGCCCGAGACGGCGCGCGTCGTCGGCTTCTTCATCAACACGCTGATGGTGCAGGCACGCGTCGACGGCCGCCAGCCGCTGATCGCGCTGCTGCAGCAGGTGCGCGATGCCGCGATCGACGCGCAGGCGCACCCCGACCTGCCGTTCGATCACCTCGTGGAGGCGCTGCGCCCGCCGCGCGTGCCGGGCGTCACGCCGCTGTTCCAGGTGATGTTCAACCACCTCGGGCAGGGCGGGCGCTCGCCGGGCGGCTGGCCCGGGCTGCAGGTCGGCCGCATCGACCTGGCCGAGCGTGCCGCGCCGTTCGAGCTGACGCTGGAGACGCAGGAGCTCGATGACGGCGGCGTGCGTGCCGCGTTCCGCTATGCCGATGCGTTGTTCGAGCCGCAGCGCATCGAACGGCTGGGCGCGCACTACGTGGCGCTGCTGCGGGCACTGGTCGGGCAGCCGCAGGCGCGCGTCGGCGAGGTCGCGTTGCTCGGCGCGGAAGACCAGGCGCTGCTGCGGCAGTGGGGCGTCAACGGCGAGCAGCATGCGTACGACGCACCGGTGCACCGGCTGTTCGAGCGGCAGGCCCGGGCGCAACCGCAGGCTGTTGTGCTGGCGTTCGGCGAGCAGGTTCTGCGCTACGGCGAACTGAACCGCCGCGCCAACCGGCTCGCGCATGCGCTGATCGCACGGGGCGTCGGTCCCGACTCCCGCGTCGGGATCGCGATGGAGCGTTCGTTCGAGATGGTCGTCGGCCTGCTCGCGATCCTGAAGGCCGGCGGTGCCTATGTGCCGCTGGACCCGGAGCATCCGGACGAGCGGCTGCATTACATGCTCGACGACAGCGGCATCGCGCTGCTGCTGACGCAGCCGCACCTGGCGGCGCGCTTCGGCGGCCGGCCGTCGCTGTCGCTGCTGGCAGTCGATGGCGCTGCGATCGACGGACCCGACACCGACCCCGCCGTCGTGCTGCACGGCCAGCACCTGGCCTACGTGATCTACACCTCCGGCTCGACCGGCCGGCCCAAGGGCGCCGCGAACCACCACCGCGCGCTGCACAACCGGCTCGCGTGGATGCAGCAGGCGCATGGCCTGACGCCCGACGACACCGTGCTGCAGAAGACGCCGTTCGGTTTCGACGTGTCGGTGTGGGAGTTCTTCTGGCCGCTGATGACCGGCGCGCGGCTGGTGCTGGCTGCCCCCGGCGAGCACAAGGATCCGGCGCGGCTCGCGGCGCTGATCCGCCGGCAGCGCGTGACGACGCTGCATTTCGTGCCGTCGATGCTGCAGGCCTTTCTCGCGCATGCCGAGGTCGAACGCTGCGACAGCCTAGTGCGTGTGATCTGCAGCGGCGAGGCACTGCCCGCCGAGGCGCAGAACGAGTTGCTGCGGCGCCTTCCACACGCGGGCCTGTTCAACCTCTATGGGCCGACCGAAGCGGCGATCGACGTGACGCAGTGGCGCTGCCAGGACGACGGCCGCGTGCGCGTCGCGATCGGCCGGCCGATCTCCGCCACCCGAACGCTGGTGCTCGATGCCGGCCTGCAGCCGGTGCCGCCGGGCGTGGCCGGCGAGCTGTACCTGGGCGGCCTCGGCCTCGCGCGCGGCTACCTCGGCCGCGCCGGGCTGACGAGCGAACGCTTCGTCGCCGACCCGTTCGAGCCCGGCGAGCGGCTGTACCGCACCGGCGACCTGGCGTGCTGGCGCGAGGGTGAGAACGGTGGGGGCGAGCTCGAATACCTCGGCCGCATCGACCATCAGGTGAAGATCCGCGGCGTGCGCATCGAGCTCGGCGAGATCGAGGCCGGCCTGCTGGCGCAACCCGGCGTGCGCGAGGCCGTGGTCGTGGCGCGCGGTGGCGAGGTGCTGGTGGCGTATGTGTCGGCACAGCCGGGGCAGTCGCTCGATCCGCAAGCGCTGCGCGCGCAGTTGGCCATGCGCCTGCCCGATGCGATGCTGCCGGCCGGGATCACCGTGCTCGACACGCTGCCGCTGAACGCCAACGGCAAGATCGATCGCAACGCCTTGCCGGCCACCGGGCCTCAGG
>NZ_JBFUGW010000409.1:0-4089 GCF_056402735.1 Rhizobacter sp. P3_C12 | reverse complement strand
AGGCCGGCTGGCTCGAGGCCGCCTTCATCGATGCGACGCCGACACGCCCGGCCAGCCTGCGGCTGCGCTACGCGCCGGCGCTCGCGCCGCACAGCGGCCGCGTCGTGATGGCGGTGCGGCGCTGGCTCGACCTCGATGCCGCGCCGCAGACCATCGACGACGCGCTGCGCGACCTGCCCGGCGCGCCCGGCCTGCGGCTGCCGGGCAGCATCGACGCGTTCGAGATGGCGGTGCGCGCGGTGCTCGGCCAGCAGGTCACGGTGGCAGCGGCGCGCACGCTGGCGCGGCGGCTGATCGAGCGCTTCGGCGAGCCGGTCACGACGCCGTGGGATGACGCGGCGCGCTGCTTCCCGTCGCCGGCCGCGCTGGCTGCAGCGCCGTTGGAGCGCATCGCCGAGCTCGGCATCATCCGCAGCCGCGTCGGGGCGATCCAGGCGCTCGCGAATGCCTGGCCCGAGCTGACCCGCCTGCTCGCGCTGCCCCACCAGCCCGAGGCGCTGATGACGGCGCTGGCCGAGCTGCCCGGCATCGGCCCGTGGACGGCACACTATCTCGCGATGCGCGCACTCGGCTGGCCCGACGCCTTCCCGCCGAAGGACGTCGCGGTGCTGAACGCGATGAAAGCCCTGTTCGGCACGCAGAACCAGCGCGAGGCCGATGCCCGCGCCGAGGCCTGGCGGCCGTGGCGCTCGTATGCGGTGCTTCGGTTGTGGAACAGCCTGGCGCCCCTGCCCCCTTCACCTTCAGGAGAAACACCATGAACACCTCCAGCACGCTCAACCGCCGCCTGCAGGCCGTCTGCACGGCGCAGGCCGCGTTCGATTCCCCGCTCGGCACGATGCTGCTCGCGCGCACCGCGAACGGCGTGGCCGGCATGTGGTTCGACGGACAGAAGGCGCATCCGGGCGAACTGCCCACCGTGCCGCACGACCCCGACGACCCGCTGCTGAAAGAGGCGGCGCAGCAGCTGCGCGACTACTTTGCCGGCCGGCGCACGCAGTTCGAGCTGCCGCTGGACCTGCAGGGCACGCCGTTCCAGCAGATCGTCTGGCAGGCGCTGCTGCGCATCCCGGCCGGCGGCACCTGCACCTATGCAGCCATCGCGCGCGAGGTCGGCGCGCCGCAGGCGGTGCGAGCGGTCGGTGCGGCGGTCGGGCGCAACCCGGTGTCGGTGATCGTGCCGTGCCACCGCGTGCTCGGCCACGACGGCAGCCTCACCGGCTATGCCGGCGGCCTGCACCGCAAGCAGGCGCTGCTGCAGCTTGAAGGCGTCGACGGGGTCACGGGCCTGAGCGAGGCCACGTCTTGAAGCGCGCCGACGGGATCGAGCTGACGGGGCTCGCCGCGATCTGGGGCGCGTCCTTCCTTTTCATGCGCATGGGCGCGGCCGAGTTCGGCCCGGTCGCGCTCGCCGCCGTGCGCGTCTGGGGCGCCACGCTGTTCCTGCTGCCGCTGCTGATGCTGCGCCGCCAGGGCGGTGCGCTGCGCACCCACTGGCGGCCGATCTTCGTGGTCGGCCTGACGAACTCGGCCCTGCCCTTCCTGTGCTTCAGCTACGCCGCGCTGTCGATCACGGCCGGGCTGTCGTCGATCTTCAACGCGGCCACGCCCTTGTTCGGCGCGCTGATCGCCTGGGGCTGGCTGCGCGACAAGCTCACACCCGCGCGCACGCTGGGCCTGGCGATCGGCTTCCTCGGCGTGCTGTGGCTCGCGTGGGACAAGGCGAGCTTCAAGCCCGGTGCGAGCAGCGGCTGGGCGGTGCTCGCGTGCCTGGCGGCGACGCTGCTGTACGGCTTCTCCGGCAGCTTCACGAAACGCTTCCTCACCGGCGTGCCGCCGCTCGCGGTCGCCACCGGCAGCCAGCTGTCGTCGGCGCTGGTGCTGGCGGTGCCAGCGCTCGTGTGGTGGCCCGCGGCGATGCCGTCGGCCACGGCCTGGTCGGCGGCCGCGCTGCTGGCGGTCGGCTGCACCGGCGTCGCGTACATCCTGTTCTTCCGGCTGATCGCCCACATCGGGCCGGCGAACGCGCTGTCGGTCACCTTCCTGATCCCGGTGTTCGCGGTGCTGTGGGGCTGGCTGTTCCTGCACGAAGGCCTGACGACGCAGATGCTGCTGGGCTGCGCGGTGATCCTGCTCGGCACCAGCCTGACGACCGGCGTACTGAAGCCGCCTGCCTGGTTTTCCAGACATCCCGCCTGATTTGCATGGTTTTCCAGTCAATGTATAGTAAAGCAGTCATTCTGAACAAAATGATTGCTTTGCCATGCAAATCGATGTTTCCCTGCCGGCCCAGCTGAAGGCCTTGCGCCGCGCCGGTGGCCGCTCGCTGGTGAGCCTGGCCGAGCGCACCGGCTTGAGCCGGCTCACGGTGGCCGCGGCCGAGGGCCAGGCCGATGCGCGGCTGTCGACGCTGACGGCGCTGTTCGACGAGCTCGGCTACGTGCTGGTGCCGGTGCCCAAGCCGCTGCTGGCCGAGACGGTCGCGTTCATCGCCAACCAGGGGCAGTCGGTGTCGCTGCCGGCGGGCGTCAGCGCGCCGCTCGGCGTGGGGCAGCAGGCGTTCCGGTATCGGGTCGGGGAGGACGCCCAGACCGACATCGACGATGACGAGGCCCCTGCGTGAGCCACGGCGACCCGATCACGATGGCCGAGCTGCGGCTGCACGTGCCCGATGCGGCGCAGCCGCGGCGCATCGGCTGGCTCTCGCAGGTCGGCGACAACATCCGCGTCTCGTTCGACGACGCCTATGTCGGCGACTCGGCGCGGCCGACGCTGTCGCAGCTGTACCGCGGTGCCGACGAGGCGCAGACGCGCGCGATCCTGGGTGCCGTCAACGACGAGCGCCTGGTGCGCATCGGCCGGCTGCCGGTGTTCTTCGAGAACATGCTGCCCGAGGGCCACAACCGCGACCGGCTGGCCGAGCGGCGCGGTGTCGAGCGCGACGACGAGCTCGAGCTGCTGGCTGCGGCCGGGCACGACCTGCCCGGCGCGCTGGAGGTGCTGCCGGCGCACGAGGTGCCGACCGGCGTGGTCGAGCTGCATGCGACGAAGCGGCTCGAGCCGCTGGAGCCGTCGGCGGTGGCGGCGCCGGTCGAAGACGGTTTCTCGCTCGGCGGCTTCGTCACGAAGTTCTCGATGGTGCACCGCGGCGCACGCTACGTGGTGCGCAGCGGCACCGAGGCCGGCGAGGTGCTGGTGAAGCTGCCGTCGACCGCCTACCCCGACCTGGTGCACAACGAGGCCTGCTGCTACCGGCTGGCCGAGGCGGTGGGCGTGCAAACCGCCGGCGCGAGCGCTCGGCCGGTGGCCGAGCTCGATCTGCCCGGCGTCGCGCTGCCCTTCAGCCACTACCTGCACGTGCCGCGCTTCGACCGCCGGAAGCTGCTCGACGGCAGTACACAGCGCGTGCACTTCGAGGAGCTGACGCAGGCGCTGGGCATCGACAGCCGCCGCAAGTACCGTGACCTGCCGGCCGCGATGCGGGCCTTGCTGGTGCTGCTGAAGCAGTCCCCGGCCAGCGACGTGCGCGAGCTCGACGAGGTGTTCCGCCGCTGGACCGCGTATGCGCTGATGGGCAACACCGATGCGCACTCGAAGAACTGGGCGCTGGTCTACGCCGACGGCGTGCACCCGCGGCTCGCGCCGGCTTACGACATGGTGTGCGTGGCGGCGTATTTCGACCCGGCCGATCCGCGCGCGCTGGCGCAGAACCGCAAGATGGATGAATCGCTGCGAGCCTGGGACGAAGACGCCGCCGAGGCACTGGCCAAGGCGGCGGGGCTGCTGGCGTTCAACCGCTTCCGGCGCATCGTGCGCGATACGCGCGAGCGCGCCCATGCGCTGTGGCCGGCGCTGCTGGCGGATGCGCCGGAGCGGGTGGCACGCACCATCACGCAGCGATTGACATAAGCCTGGGTGGGGTCGCGTCGCGTCGCGCGTCGCGGCGGGTGAGGGAATGGGCTGGGGGCTCATGCCGAGGCGGCCGGCGCCCCAGGGGGCGCCGACTCCACTGCGAAGATCGGCTTTGGGGATGCATCGGCAAACTCCCTCCACTCACTTCGTTCGTTGTGGTCAAACAGTGCCGATGAG
>NZ_JBFUGW010000408.1:0-4124 GCF_056402735.1 Rhizobacter sp. P3_C12 | reverse complement strand
GCTCAAGGTCGGCCGGCTGTATGGGCGCAAGTTCGAGACAGTGCGGGCCGCCAAGGACGAGGTCATCGACTGGCTGGCGTTCTACAACCACCGCCGGCTTCACTCGACGCTCGGCTACGTCAGTCCAATGCAATTCGAACGGGCTTGGCTCGCTGCCCAGGAAAAGCGAGCCGCGTAATGCCCTCGGCTATGGGATGCGAGATCCGAGGGCAAGGTCACAATGCCGCATGGACCGTGTCGAAGCAGTGGTGGTGGGGGCCGGTGTCGTCGGGCTGGCGGTGGCGCGTGCGCTCGCGATGCGAGGGCTCGAGACGCTGGTGCTTGAACGCGAGAACGCCATCGGCACCGGCATCAGCTCGCGCAACAGCGAGGTCATCCACGCCGGGCTGTACTACCCGCCCGGGTCGTTGAAGGCGCGCCTGTGCGTGGCGGGCAAGCGGCAGCTCTATGCGTTCTGCGAATCGCGTGGCGTCACGCACCGCCGCTGCGGCAAGCTGCTGGTGGCGACCGAGCCTGAGCAACTGCCCGGGCTGCAGGCCCTGCAGGCGCAGGCCGCGGCGAACGGTGTCGACGACCTGGTCAAGCTCGACGCAGCGCAGGCGCGCGCGATGGAGCCGGCGCTCACCTGCCTGGCAGCGCTGTGGTCGCCATCGACCGGGATCATCGACAGCCATGGCCTGATGCTCGCGTTGCAGGGCGACCTGGAGCGGCACGGCGGCATGGTTGCGCTGGCCTCGCCGGTGCGGGCGCTGCACGCGGGGCCGGGCGTGCATGTCATCGAGGTCGGCGGCGAGCAGCCGATGGAGCTGGCGGCCCGCATCGTTGTCAACGCGGCAGGCTTGTGGGCGCCGGCACTCGCGAAGGCGACCGCTGGCCTGCCGACCACGGCGCAGCCGACCGCCCGCTTCTGCAAGGGCAACTACTTCTCGCTGGCCGGCCGGGCGCCGTTCTCGCGCCTGATCTACCCGTTGCCGCAGCGCGCCGGCCTGGGCGTGCACCTGACGCTGGACCTCGGCGGCCAAGCCCGCTTCGGGCCCGACGTGCAATGGCTGGATGACGCCACGCGAGACCCGATCGACTACAGGGTGGACCCGTCGCGCGCCGACGCCTTCTACGCCGAGGTGCGCCGCTACTGGCCCGCGCTGCCCGATGGCGCGCTGCAGTCGGCCTACAGCGGCGTGCGGCCGAAGCTGGTCGGCCCGGCCGAGCCGGCGGCGGATTTCCGCATCGACGGGCCGGCCGAGCACGGCGTGCCGGGGCTGGTGAACCTGTTCGGGATCGAGTCGCCGGGGCTCACGGCGAGCCTTGCGCTGGCCGACGGGGTCGTCGAGAGCCTGCAGCCCGGCTGACTGGATCTTGCTGACTACACCTTGCTGACGATCTCGAAGGTCTGACCGACGTACATCACGGTCTTCTCGAAGATCCCCATCTGGACATCCTGGAAGGCATCCTCGTGCGCGGGGTCGTACTGCGGCGAATCCTCATCCCAGAACGGATACCGCAGCCTCGCTTCGAGCACTTCCAGCCGGGCAACGTTGACCAACGCCTGGGCCTCCTCCTGCGTCTCGACCACCAGTTCGTCCGGGCCACCGCGAGCCAGGATCTGCTGCACTTGGGGGAACTTGCGCGTCGAGGCGACTTTCAGGAGTTGCGCCTTCAAGGGTGCTGGATATTCAATAACCTGGCTCATATCTTGACTCCGGTGTTGTGCATCAGGGCTTCCATTTCCTTCAGCTTCTCAATCAGCGTCGGAAGAGACATCTTTTCCTTAACATTGAGCAGGGGGTGATCAAAGGTTTTGTAGTTCATGACCAAGCCCTTTGGTAGCTCTTTATCCCGAGGGAAGAGCCATACCTTGCCTTCAACTGGAATGTCCTTCAGGCGCTCGATCGAATTGGAAAAGGATAGTCCTTTGGTTGGATTCGGGTACACCACGTACTCGTTGGCGCCCTTGTCCCACTGAATGGTGAAATCTGCTTCTCGGACAGTTTCTTTTCCACCCTCCATTCGGGTCATCTTTGCTGATTTCGTGTTGCCGCCGCCGCGGTATAGCCCGTTTGGCGCTCGCGTATCGGTGAATATGCTCCATAGGTGCTCGCCATCGACTGTAACGTACATTATTTCCCCTGAGGTTTCGCCGCGCCCTTGCTGGGCAGTTTGATCGTACTGCGACCAAGGCGAAGGGGCCTGTGACGGGAGTCACTTCGCGTGTATGCGAGGTGGCGGGCGGGTGGCGATGCTCCGCTGCCCGAAACAAGGTCACTTCGTGGCATGAGTTGCAGCGAGGTAAATCGTTTTCAGACTGGACGACTCCACGAATTGGAGTGAGCTTGCGTGCAGGGGGCTGTGAATGAGCGATCTTGACGGGGCCTATATATATGCAGGTTTGGTGCAGTAATGCGGCAGGTGTCCGATGCTATTGGGGGGGCTCGCAGAGTCAGCGAATCCGTACGCCTTCTTCTGATGTCGGCGCTGCCGATGCAGCCGCCCATTGCCCGTCCAGCAGCACCTCGTGCGGCCGGAAGTCGGCCTTGTAGGCCATCTTGTCGCTCTCGGAGATCCAGTAGCCGAGGTAGACGTGGCGCAGCTTCAGGAGCCGCGTCTGCTCGATCTGCCACATCACGTTGTAGATGCCGTAACTGGTGCGCGGCTCCGGCTCGTAGAAGGTGTACACCGCCGACAGGCCGTCGTTCAGGATGTCGAGGATCGAGATCATCTTCAGCGCGCCCAGCCCGTCGGGCGACGGCTCGCGGAACTCGACCAGCCGCGAGTTGACGCGGCTTTGCAGCAGGAACTGGGTGTACTGGTCGATGCTGTCGTTGTCCATGCCGCCGCCGCTGTGGCGGCCGGCCTGGTAGCGCAGGTAGAGCTGGTAGTGCTCCGGCACGAAGCACAGCCGCAGCACGCGCGCCTGCAGGCCCTGGTGCTGCTTCCAGGCGCGGCGCTGGCTGCGGGTCGGCTCGAAGCCGGCCACCGGCACGCGCAGCGGCACGCAGGCGCGGCAGCCGTCGCAGAACGGCCGGTAGGTGAACATGCCGCTGCGCCGGAAACCGTTGGAGACCAGCCCCGAGTAGGCGTCGGCGTGGATCAGGTGGCTGGGCGTCGCGACCTGCGAACGCGCCATCCGGCCGCCCAGGTAGCTGCACGGGTACGGCGCTGTGGCATAGAACTGCAGCGAGGCGAGCGGTAGCTCTTTCGGATGGGTCACGGACCAGGTTCCTGCACGGGCGCGCCGGGATCCAGCAGCGCCCACATCGAGGGATCATAGGACCATTCCTGCACCGGGGGCTCCCTGAGTCTGGGGGGCAAACCGGTTTCGAATTGTTCGCGTGGAATCTCCCGCGCCCCCAGCGACGCCAGGTGCCCGGTGCGCTGCTGGCAATCGATCAGCGTGATGCCGTTCGCCCGGCAGAACGCGACCAGGCCCGACACCRCGATCTTCGACGCATCGGTGCGGTGCGAGAACATCGACTCGCCGAAGAACATCCGCCCGAGGCACACGCCGTACAGGCCGCCGACCAGTTGCCCGTCGACCCAGGTCTCGAAGCTGTGCACCGCGCCGAGCGCATGCCAGCGGCGGTAGGCCTGCACCATCTCCGGCAGGATCCAGGTGCCGTCCTGGCCCTCGCGGGGCGTGCCGGCGCAGGCGCCGATCACCGATGCGAAATCGCTGTCGATGCGCAGCTCGCAGCCGGGATCGCGCGCGAAGCGGCGCAGCGTCTGGCGCAGCGAGCGCGACAGCCTGAACTCGGCCACCGGCAGCACCATGCGCGGGTCGGGCGACCACCACAGCACCGGCTGGCCCTCGCTGTACCACGGGAAGATGCCGTGGCTGTAGGCCTCGGTCAGGCGCTCGGGCGTCAGCTCGCCGCCGGCGGCCAGCAGCCCGGGGGCGTCCGAGCCGGGCGGCAGGGCCAGCCGCGTGTCGGGCAGCGGGGTGCGGGCGTCGCGCAGCCAGGGGATCAAGCGGTGGGGCTCCGGTCAGGCCGACACCGGTGCCGATATCGACCCCGCGGCGCCGACCGGCTTCTTCTGCGTGACCCCCACGCCGTGCCGCACCGCGATGATCTCGGCCAGGATCGAGACCGCGATCTCGGCCGGCGAATTGCCGCCCAGGTTCAGCC
>NZ_JBFUGW010000407.1:0-4127 GCF_056402735.1 Rhizobacter sp. P3_C12 | reverse complement strand
TCGCTCGACAGGCTCGAGATCTGCGTCGTGGTCAGCGCAGCGACCTGCGCCGTGCTCAGCGCACCGAACTGGTCGGAACCCATCGCGTCCAGCTGCGCGGTGCTCAGCGAATGCAGCGCCGCGGTGCTCAGTGCACGCAGGTCGTCGGTCTGCAGGGCCGCCATCTGGTCGCTGCCCAGGGTCTGCACCTGCGCCGTCGAGAAGACCGCGAACTGGCTGGTGGTCAGCGCGTTCAGGTCGTCGGTGGTCAGCGTGCCGACCTGGCTGGCCGTCAGCGCCGCCACCTGGCCGGTGGTCAGTGCCGCCATCTGGTCAGAGGTGAGGGCGGCCAGCTGGTCGGAGTCCAGTGCGCGGATCGCGTTGGTGCTCAGCGCGCGCAGGTCGGCCGATTCCAGGTCCGGCATCTGGTCGGTCGTCAGCGCATGCGCCTGGGCCGTGGTCAGTGCCGCGTAGTGCGCGGTGGTCAGCGCACGCAGGTCGTCGGATTGCAGGCCGGCGATCTGCGTGACCGTCAGCGAGGCCACCTGGGCCGTCGACAGCGCCGCGAACTGCGCGGTGCCGAAGGCGTTCAGGTCGTCGGTGACCAGGTTGCTCAGCTGGGCCGTCGTCATCGCGGCGACCTGGGCCACCGTCAGCTGGCCCATCTGGTCGGAGCTCAGCGCATCGATCTGCGCGGTGCTCATGTTGGCGATGGCCGAGGTGCTGAGGGCACGCAGGTCCGACGATTCCAGGTGCGGGATCTGGTCGGAGGTCAGCGAAGCGACTTGCGCCGTCGACAGGATCGCGAACTGGGCAGTGCTCAGCGCGTTCAGCGAGTCGGAGCTCAGCGAGGCCAGCTGCGTCGTCGTCAGCGCGCCGACTTGCGCGGTCGTCAGCGATGCCACCTGGTCCGAGGTCAGCGCAGCGAACTGGTCGCTGTTCAGGCCGCGGATGCCGGCGGTGCTGATGGCACGCAGGTCAGCCGATTCCAGGTGCGGGATCTGGTCGCTGGTGAGCGCGCCGACTTGTGCAGTGGTCAGCGCGGCGTAGTGCGCCGTCGTCATCGCACGCAGGTCGTCGGTCTGCAGGCCGGCCACCTGGCCGACCGTCAGCGAAGCGACCTGGGCGGTCGACAGCGCGGCGAAGTCGGCGGTGTTCAGCGCGTTCAGGTCATCGCTCACCAGGTTGCTCAGCTGGGCGGTCGTCAGGCCGGCCACTTGCGCGGTCGTCAGCTGGCCCATCTGGTCGGAGGTCAGCGCGTCGATCTGCGCGGTGGTCCAGTTGCGGATCGCGGCGGTGCTCAGSGCACGCAGGTCSGMCGATTCCAGSTGCGGGATCTGGTCGGWSGTCAGCGCGGCGGCCTGGGCSGTCGACAGCGTCGCGAACTGCGTCGTCGTCAGCGCGTTCAGGTCGTCGGTGCCGAGTTGCGACAGCTGGGTCGTCGTCAGCGCGGCCACTTGCGCGGTCGTCAGCGCGGCGAACTGGTCGCTGGTCAGCGAACCAAGCTGTGCCGAGTCGAGCTGGCGCAGCGCCGTCGTGCTGATCGCACGCAGGTCGGCCGATTCGAGGTTCGGCAACTGGTCGGTGGTCAGCGCGGCGACTTGCGTKGTGCTCAGCGCGGCGTAGTGCGCCGTCGTCAGGGCACGCAGGTCATCGGACTGCAGACCGGCCACCTGCGTGGCGGTCAGCGAAGCCACTTGCGCGGTGGACAGCGCGGCGAACTGCGCGGTGTTCAGCGCGTTCAGGTCGTCGCTGACCAGGTTGCTCAGCTGGGCCGTCGTCAGTGCGGCGACTTGCGCCGTCGTCAGCTGGGCCATCTGGTCGCTGGTCAGTGCGTCGACCTGTGCGGTGCTCCAGTTGCGGATCGCGGCGGTGCTCAGSGCACGCAGGTCCGACGATTCCAGGTGCGGGATCTGGTCGGAGGTCAGCGMRGCGGCCTGSGCSGTCGACAGGATCGCGAACTGGGCGGTGCTCAGCGCGTTCAGCGAGTCGGAGGTCAGCGAAGACAGCTGGGTGGTCGTCAGTGCGGCCACTTGCGCGGTCGTCAGCGAAGCCACCTGATCCGAGGTGAGGGCCGCGAACTGGTCGCTGTTCAAGCCACGGATACCGGCGGTGCTGATGGCACGCAGGTCGGACGATTCCAGGTGCGGGATCTGGTCGCTGGTCAGCGCGCCGACTTGTGCGGTGCTGAGCGCGGCGAACTGCGCCGTCGTCATCGCCCGCAGGTCGTCGGTTTCCAGGCCGGCGATCTGGCTGACCTTGAGCGCAGCGACCTGGGCGGTCGACAGCGCGGCGAAGTCAGCGGTGTTCAGCGCGTTCAGGTCTTCCGTCGTCAGGTTCGCCAGCTGGGTCGTCGTCAGGTTGGCCACTTGCGCGGTCGTCAGCTGGCCCATCTGGTCGGAGCTCAGCGCGTTCAGCTGGTCGGTGTTCCACGAACGCAGCGCGGCGGTGCTCAGCGCACGCAGGTCCGAAGACTCGAGGTGCGGGATCTGGTCGGTCGTCAGCGACGCGACCTGCGCGGTCGACAGGATCGCGAACTGGGCGGTGCTCAGCGCGTTCAGCGAGTCGGAGGTCAGCGACGACAGCTGGGTCGTCGTCAGCGCGGCGACTTGCGCGGTCGTCAGCGATGCCACCTGGTCCGAGGTGAGGGCCGCGAACTGGTCGCTGTTCAGGCCACGGATGCCGGCGGTGCTGATGGCACGCAGGTCAGCGGATTCCAGGTGCGGGATCTGGTCGCTGGTGAGGGCGCCGACTTGCGCGGTGCTGAGCGCGGCGTAGTGCGCCGTCGTCATCGCCCGCAGGTCGTCGGTTTCCAGGCCGGCGATCTGGCTGACCTTCAGCGCGGCGACCTGGGCGGTCGTCAACGCAGCGAAGTCAGCGGTGTTCAGCGCGTTCAGGTCCTCGGTCGTCAGGTTCGCGAGCTGGGTGGTCGTCAGGCCGGCCACTTGGGCGGTCGTCAGCTGGCCCATCTGGTCGGAACTCAGCGCGTTCAGCTGGTCGGTGTTCCACGAACGCAGCGCGGCGGTGCTCAGCGTGCGCAGGTCGCTCGATTCGAGAACCGGGATCTGGTCGGTGGTCAGCGAGGCGACTTGCGTGGTCGACAGCGCGGCGTACTGCTGCGTCGTCAGGGCGCGCAGGTCGTCGCTGTTCAGCGTCGACAGCTGCGTGGTCGTCAGCGCGGCGACCTGGCCGGTCGTCAGCGCGCCGATCTGGCTCGAGTCGAGGGCGGCCAGCTGGTCGCTGTTCAGCGCGCGGATCGCGGTGGTGCTGATGGCGCGCAGGTCGGCCGATTCGAGGTTCGGGATCTGGTCGGTCGTCAGCGCACCCACTTGTGCCGAGTTCATCGCGGCGTATTGCGCGGTGCTCAGGGCACGCAGGTCATCGGATTGCAGGCCGGCGATCTGGGTGGCGGTCAGCGAGGCGACCTGGGCGGTCGACAGCGCGGCGAACTGCGCGGTGTTCATCGCGTTCAGGTCGTCGGTCGTCAGGTTGCTCAGCTGGGCGGTCGTCAGGCCGGCGACCTGGGCGGTCGTCAGCTGGCCCATCTGGTCGGAGGTCAGCGCATCGATCTGGGCGGTGGTCCAGTTGCGSAKCGCGGCGGTGCTCAGCGCGCGCAGGTCGGCCGACTCGAGCGTCGGGATCTGGTCGGTCGTCAGCGAGGCGGCTTGCGCGGTCGACAGCGTCGCGAACTGCGTCGTCGTCAGCGCGTTCAGGTCGCCGGTGCCGAGGGTGGACAGCTGGGTCGTCGTCAGCGCGGCCACTTGCGCGGTCGTCAGCGCGGCGAACTGGTCGCTGGTCAGCGCACCGAGCTGGTCGGAGTTCAGTTGGCGCAGCGCGGCGGTGCTGATGGCACGCAGGTCGGCCGACTCGAGGTTCGGGATCTGGTCGGTCGTCAGCGCAGCCACTTGCGCGGTGTTCAGCGCGGCGAACTGGGCCGTCGTCAGGGCACGCAGGTCATCGGATTGCAGCCCGGCGATCTGCGTGGCGGTCAGGCCGGCGACCTGGGCGGTCGACAGCGCGACGAACTGCGCGGTGTTCATCGCGTTCAGGTCGTCGGTCGTCAGGTTGCTCAGCTGGGCGGTCGTCAGGCCGGCGACCTGGGCGGTCGTCAGCTGGCCCATCTGGTCGGAGGTCAGCGCATCGATCTG
>NZ_JBFUGW010000406.1:0-4142 GCF_056402735.1 Rhizobacter sp. P3_C12 | reverse complement strand
ATCAGCGCCTTCTTGAACGCCATCGACGCTTCCGCTATCGCCTCGGCCGTCATCGGCCCTTGAGTGAATTGATCCAGCAGTTCCTTCGGGATCTTCGGCAGCGCCGCCGTCCTCGCAGCGATCGCCTCGTTCTTCGTCTTCGTCTTGCTTGGCATACATGCTCCTGGTCGTCATGCTATGCCTCGCACACAAAATTACTGACAGGCTCGGATCCGGACACGGATCTCAAGGTGTCGGGTATGCCTAATGCCCTGCCCACTGTGCCCGTGCTGTCCACTCCCACGATTGGCAACGCGACGCTCAGCTACACGTTCTCGTCCGTCTCCGGCGAGACCTATAGCGCCTCCTGCACCGAGGCCAACTCCACGACCGGCGTCGTTGTCGGCACTGCGACCGTCATCACCAGCAACGGGACCGGCACCGTCTCCGTCGCAGGTCTGACCAATGGCATCGCCTACAGCTGCACGGTCACGGCGAAGAACTCCGGCGGCTCCAAGGTTTCTGCCACGGTGGTGGGCATACCGAACCTCCCGCCAGACGTGCCGACGTTCCGGCTCAAAGCAGTGGGCGACGGATTCCTGACCTACGAATTCAAACGTTCGACCGGCATCGTCTACACCACCAACTGCCGCAACACCGACGCCCCCACCAACTACGCCACAGTCATCAACGGCGACTCGTTCTCCGCCCGTAGCCTGACCAACGGCAAGACATACACCTGCTCGCTGAAGGCCACCAACAGCGCAGGCTCGGCGATTTCTGCGGATGTCGTCGGGATACCAAACAAGGCGCCGGAGACCCCGACCCTGTCGGTCGCGGTCGCCAGCGGCCAGCTGAACTACTCGTTCAATCGTGCCGACGGCGTCACCTACACCGCGAGCTGCGTCAACAACTACGGCACGGAGATCTCCGACAAGGAATTCAGCGTCTCCGGCCTCACCAACGGCATCAGCTACAGTTGCACGCTCAGGGCCGCAAACAGCGGCGGCTCCGCCACATCGGTTCCCGCCTCGGCCACGCCCATCACCGTGCCTGACGCCCTGACGCAATCGAAGATCGTCATCTCACAGAGTTCAACCTGCGTCAACGGCAAGCTCCAGGCCACGATCTCCTATGAGGCGCCGGCGTCCAACGGGGGGAATGCCATCAATGGGTACAAGCTGAGCTGGAACGTCAACGGCTCGTCCTCTATCACGGCGGAGAACCCGGCGACGGCCACCAGCTTCACCGTGCTGTTGCCGACAGGACAAGGCGCCACCTTCAGCGCAACCATCACCGCGACCAATGACGCGGGCTCGAGCGCAGGCACCACAAAGACCGCGACGACCGTGTTCTGCAGTACGCCAGACACGCCGGTCTGAGTCGACCACTAGTCCGCAATGAAAACACCGCCCGAGGGCGGTGTTTTTGCTTGCCGGCGCGGTGTCAGTGTCACCCCACCTGCGTCGCCTGCGGATTCCTCAAGCGAATGTGCAACTCCCGCAGCTGCTTCTCGTCCACCGGGCTCGGCGCATGCGTCAGCAGATCCTGCGCGCGCTGCGTCTTCGGGAACGCGATCACGTCGCGGATCGACTCGGCCTTGGTCATCAGCGTCACCAGCCGGTCCAGCCCGAATGCCAGGCCGCCGTGCGGCGGTGCGCCGTACTGCAGCGCATCGAGCAGGAAGCCGAACTTCAGCTGCGCCTCTTCCGGCCCGATCTTCAGCGCGCTGAAGACCTTGCTCTGCACCTCGGCGCGGTGGATCCGCACCGAGCCGCCGCCCAGCTCCCAGCCGTTGAGCACCATGTCGTAGGCCTTGGCAATGCACTTGCTCGGGTCGGTGTCCATGTAGTCCTCATGGCCGTCCTTCGGCGCGGTGAACGGGTGGTGCACCGCGTTCCAGCGCTCGCCGTCGTCGTCGTACTCGAACATCGGGAAATCGACCACCCACAGCGGCGCCCACTTGTCCTCGAACAGGCCGTTCTTCTTGCCGAACTCGCTGTGGCCCACCTTCACGCGCAGCCCGCCGATCGCGTCGTTGACCACCTTGGCCTTGTCGGCACCGAAGAAGATCAGGTCGCCGTTGCGCGCGCCGGTGCGTGCGATCACCGCGTTGATCGCCGCATCGTGCAGGTTCTTCACGATCGGGCTCTGCAGGCCTTCACGGCCCTTGCCGGCATCGTTCACCTTGATCCAGGCCAGGCCCTTGGCGCCGTAGATCTTGACGAAATCGGTGTACGCATCGATCTCGCCGCGGCTCATCTCGCCGCCGCCCGGGATGCGCAGCGCCACCACGCGGCCGTCCTTGCTGGTGGCCGGGCCCGAGAACACCTTGAAGTCGACGTCCTTCATCACGTCGGTCAGCTCGGTGAACTCCAGCTTCACGCGCAGGTCGGGCTTGTCGGAGCCGAAGCGGAACATCGCGTCGGCATACGTCATCACCGGGTACACCGGCAGCTCCACGCCGATGGTGCTGCGGAACACCGTGCGGATCATCCCCTCGAACATGCCGCGGATCTCTTCCTCGGTCAGGAAGCTGGTCTCGATGTCGATCTGCGTGAACTCGGGCTGGCGGTCGGCGCGCAGGTCTTCGTCGCGGAAGCACTTGGTGATCTGGTAGTAGCGGTCGAAGCCGGCCACCATCAGCAGCTGCTTGAAGAGCTGCGGGCTCTGCGGCAGCGCGAAGAACATGCCTTCGTTGACGCGGCTCGGCACCAGGTAGTCGCGCGCACCCTCGGGCGTGCTCTTCGTCAGCATCGGCGTCTCGATGTCGATGAAGCCGTTCGCGTCGAGGAACTTGCGCACCTCCATCGCCACGCGGTAGCGCAGGATCAGGTTCTTCTGCATCGCCGGGCGGCGCAGGTCCAGCACGCGGTGCGTCAGGCGCGTGGTCTCCGACAGGTTGTCGTCGTCGATCTGGAACGGCGGCGTGACGCTCGGGTTCAGCACCTCGAGCTCATGGCACAGGATCTCGATCTTGCCGCTGGTGAGGTTGGCGTTCTCGGTGCCGGCCGGGCGCGGGCGCACCTTGCCGACGATCTTCAGGCAGAACTCGTTGCGCACGCCCTCGGCCACCTTGAACATCTCGGCGCGGTCGGGGTCGCACACCAGCTGCACCAGGCCTTCGCGGTCGCGCAGGTCGATGAAGATCACGCCGCCATGGTCGCGGCGGCGATGCGCCCAGCCCATCAGGGTGACGGTCTGGCCCATCAGGGCCTCGCTGACGAGGCCGCAATACGTTGTTCTCATGTGTCTTCTCCGGAATCGGTCATCGTGGCCGGCACGGTGCGCGCACCGCGCGTCGGCATCAAATCAAAGTGGTAGGCGTTGGGGGGCGCGCTTGCAAGCCCCGCGGGTTGCGCACCGGTTGAGCGGCTGCCAGGCGCTCAACCGGTCTGATTTCGGGGCTCGTCCGGCGGCAGCACGGGCGGCACCGGCGTCACCGCGGGCACGGGGATCGGCGGCGCCACCACACCCATCGAGATCACGTACTTCAGCGCCTCGTCGACGCTCATGCTGAGCACCACCACGTCGGCGCGCGGCACCATCAGGAAGAAGCCCGAGGTCGGGTTCGGCGTGGTCGGCACGTACAGGCTGAGGTAGTCGCCGCTCAGGTGCGTGGCCGCCTCGCCGCCGGGGCGGCCGGTCACGAAGGCGATCGTCCACGAGCCGGCGCGCGGGTACTGCACCAGCACCGCCTCGCGGAACGCGTTGCCGCTGCTCGAGAACAGCGTGTCCGACACCTGCTTCACCGAGCTGTAGATCGACTTGACGATCGGGATGTGGTTGAGCACCCGGTGCGCCCGCGTGAGCCACCACTGGCCGAACATGTTGGCGGCGAACATGCCGGTGAGCAGCAGCCCGGCGATCAGCAGCACGATGCCTAGGCCGGGGATGTTGCGCAGGTCGGTCAGCGGCTGGCGCGCCGCCTCGGGCAGCACCGCCTGCGTGGCCGAGACCAGGCTGCCGAACACGTCGTCCAGCAGGCCCAGCACCGAGTGCAGCACCCAGATGGTGACGGCCAGCGGGAGCCAGACCAGCAGGCCGGCGATCAGGTATTTCTTCACTGGGTTCCTTGTGGCTTCGGCGGGGCGACCGGCGCGGCCGGCGGCGGCGGCGCCGCGGCCGGCGCATCGGCCTTCGGCGCGGCAGCGCCCTCGGTC
>NZ_JBFUGW010000405.1:0-4160 GCF_056402735.1 Rhizobacter sp. P3_C12 | reverse complement strand
CCAATATGCTGGAGTGGCGTACTGGCCCGTATGCGACGCTGCGAGCATTGGTCGACTTTCTCAAGGACGCGATTGAGATACTGAGCAAGATGCCTGTGCCGGAATACATCGAGCTTCGCAGGCACAAACGGTACGGGCCTGGCCACTCGGTCTATGACATGGTCGCGGAGTCGATCGTCAACATGATCTTCTGTGCTGCTAGCGTGCGTTCGCCAATCAGCACTTGTTGGACCATCCAGCACAACACCGTCTGGTCCGCCTTCTTCGAATCGTTCGCCGAAAAGACACAGGCGGGCGCCTTTGTGAGGCACAAGGTGCGACGCTTGATCTATAACGAGATCAAGGAGATGGAGCGTTTCCCGAACTTCAAGGGCGCCAAGTTCCTGGCGTTCTGCCTGAACGTAATGGGTCTTAAGGTCGATCGGTCGTCGATCGACAAGGAATATCGGCCCCTTCACCGTGCGCTGATTGCCTGGACACGTAGGAACTACGAATCGCTCAGGGCGGCAAATCTTGAGGTGGCCGAAGCATGCCTCGTTGACGGAATGTCCTACGACTCTGAGAACCGGCGTCTAGTTAGGACCTATCCAGCCGGCGGGTTGCGCAAAGAGCCGAGCTATGTCTACTTGGAAGTGCTGCCTCTGGCGGTGTAGCCACTAGACAGGCCGAGCGTCCGCCTTCGATTGCCCGAGTCGGGACGGCCGATGTCGGCTTTGGGTCGGATGGAGGCATCCACAGCCGCCCTCGGCGAATGTCCGGTTCGCTGCCGCGCACCTCGGCACCTCGAAGGACCGCTCAGGGTCGTTTCGAAGCTATCGCGGCTGAGCATGAACGTCTTCAGTCGGCCACGAGCAGCCCTTCGCGACCGGCTGCTTTGACGATCGGCCGGTGGCCCACGGGCCCCAATCTCGGTCCCGAATCGGAGAGCAACTCCAAGCGCACCTGCATGCGTACACTGTGGCCCGTGGAATCGCTGCTCACTCTTGTCGATTCGTTCGTGGTCACTGCAGAACTTGCTCCGCAACTCGACGGTCTCGAGCTGGGAAACTGGTACGTCGTCGATGGCACGTTCGCTTCGGCAACGGAGCTGCCATCCCGCGGCAGTTGGGTTGAGGTGCAACTGCCGAACGGAGACTCCCGCCAGGTAGTGGTAGTAGGTTGCGAGATTCGGCATGGTGTTGCGGCACTGTTGTTCATAGAGCCAGACGTCAGTTTCCCGCGCCTGAGCAAAGTTCGCCGTCTCCCCGACCAGCTGCCATCGTGACTGTGCGGCTAGTTGCGCCGATCGCGACCGCTTCCGCAAWCGGCCACGACCGGTCGGCCCCGAGCGGCAGCTATCGGGCAGCCACCGCTACACCAATCATGGAGTCCTGTTTTGATGAGCCAAGACCTTGAGATTGACTGCAATCGACACGGGCGGTCTGTAGCCGCCGCAGTGTGTGGTCATGTCCTGCRGTCAGGCTCTCCGCTAGGGTTTGTCGAAAACAGTTCCAACCCACTGGACCAGCAGGGGTGGTGCTTCGCTTGTGAGCTTGTCTTCTCACAGGAACAGGACAGGACGCCACGGTTCAGGGCCTTCTGCAACCATACCGAGGTCTGCTCGCGCTGCTACGACGAAATCAAGGGCAGGCACATGTTTGCATGGCCGGGGCGCGAGCATAGCCATTGACGCAAATCGGCCACGAGCATTCTTTGGTGACGGTCGGCTTTGAGGTAGGCTCCTAAATTCGTCCACCATCGCAGGATTCGCAGATGCTAGCGTTCCGAGTGCAGCTCAATGATCAATCCCCGGTAACGGGCGGCGCATCGGATCTCAGTGTTCTCACGACTACGATCACAGCGGTCGGCCAGCTTGGCCCGGAGACCCGTGGGCGACGCTCCGATGAAGGAACCGACGTCGACTTGCGACTCGGGGGCCTCACTTCTCGCGGTCCCGACGTTCAAGATGAGCACCTTGTGTGGTTCGAGGCGCACGAACTCAAGCCCGGTGACAAGATTGTTGTAGAGGTCGTCGAGACCGAGTCACCTGACCCTGTTCAAACCGGCCATGATGCTCAAGATCGCGCCGACGACGAGCGTGCCTACTACGAAGACTGCAAGCGGGTGTACTTCGAAATGCGCGAAAGATTTGACGGCGAAGCCTGACCCTGCCTGTTGACTTGCTGACTAGGTCGACTACTACGATGACCACAACGGATCCCCAACGTGGCGCACCGCTGTCCACAACGGCTGCGCCAACACTTGCCAGCCTGAGCGGCGAACGGTCGCAGCCGGCCAGGAGCTGCCTGTCGCGAGCGGCCGCTTTCGGGTAGGCTGCGCGCGAACTCTTCCAAGGAAAGTCATGCCAATCCCAGCTTCGGAGAGCGAACTCGCCGCGTTGTTTGCTCGTCTGGGTGCGTCAGAGCCCGAAAGCTGGGCGCGCTCGCAGGTACTCGAAGGCATACCGCAGCTGCTGCGATACCTCTTCTTGAAGGCTGCATGGCGCAACGTCGAAAGCGACGACGATACATCGTGGATGCGAAGTGAAGTCGACCGAGCGAACGCCCGCCCCGAGGAGCCGTACGCGGGCCTGGGACTCGGACTGGATCAATGCCTGAGGCAAGGTGTTGATCCCGTCGTATTGAACGAGATGATTCGCTGCGCCCAAGCGACCATGATCTTTCGAATTGGCTACCTGCTCGATGGCGGGGATTCCGGTGGCTTGGAAGAACTGCGCGATGTCTCATGGGCGCTGTTCGAGACCGATGCCAACGGACGTCCGACTGGACCGGCCATCGGCGGACTCCATGAATCGGTGCTGGAACTCGATCCGACCGGCCGGGAAATGCGACCGCCGGAAGCGCTTCGTGCCATTGCATACCGCAACGAAGCTAGTGACGCTGCGCCCTCTTGATGACCGAGTCCGGCCACGAGCGGTCTGTCGTGACGGGCTGCTTTGGGGTAGCCTTCCATGACATTCACCAGCCCTCGAAGCATGCGCATTGAAGCAACACCAAGGTCGGCCGCAGTTGCTGGTGCATGGGCCGTTTTCGGACTCGTTCCATTCGAGAGGTGGATGGATCATCACAAAGTCAGCTCGGTGCTCGAAGGCAATCTGCTCTGGCTAGCGGCTGCGGCGTGCTTTTTCTTTGTGCCGAGTTACTTCCTGGTCATCGGGAGTGGCAATGCACCTTTCGGTCACACTTGGATCCTCGATCGAGATGAACGAGCACGATACGGCGTCATCGCGAAGCGCATGCTGATTTGGTTTCTCTCGGCAGGGGTAGCCGGCGCTGTTTGGTCTGAAGTTCTGAGCTTGTTTTGGAAGGACTGATCAGGCTTGGAATTCTGTCGGCTGTCGGAGTACCTGCAGTCGGCCACTTCCTGCCGCTCGTGGATGACTGCTGTCGAGCGAGCCAATACACTTTTCGTTCAAGAGCCGCTGAACGAACCTGATTGAACCGTACGAGAGAAACCAAGACGATGCTTCCTGCGCGAACTCGACGCCGCCGCACAGGGCTGGCCGCATTTGCCGGCTTTGCCGTGTTCGTTGCCGTCACGCTCGCTGTGTCGCTTCTCTCCGGACTCCTTCCCGGCGAGGAAGCAGACTGCGTGAAGAGGTGTAGAGCAGTCGATCGGCGTGGAGAAATGGTGCCCGTCTTTTCCGCGACGCAAACCGCTGGCCAAGGGGGCAAAGGGCCAAGCCAGTGTAGATGCCAGTAAGGCCCGTTCACGGGCACGAGCGGTCCGTCGCCAGTGACCGCTCTCGGGCCGCCCACCGCCAATGCTCTCCGCATGAGCCAGAATGGTTCGGAGGCACCGAACACTGCCATGTTCACCAGTAGACGACACGACCCTGTCCGCAGGTTGCCTGGAGGAACTACAAGATGACCGAAGATAAATCCTCTCAACCGAAAAAAGGCGGCACCAAGGATGGCGCCATCGGCTTCGTTGGATTGCTCCTACTCGWCGCGTGCATGGCGGTGTCGTACTACTACCCCTACCCAAGTGGTAAGCGCCCGGATTTTCTGAGCCTGCTGATGCTCTGGGCACGCGAGGCATTCATCCTCGTCGTTGCGCTCGCTGGCCTTGTCGTACTCGGAATCTCCGCAGGCATCAAGTTCATCAGGAGCCTTCGGGAACCCGGCGCCGAGCGGAAAAGCTGACAAGACTGGCATCAG
>NZ_JBFUGW010000404.1:0-4199 GCF_056402735.1 Rhizobacter sp. P3_C12 | reverse complement strand
GCCCCTTCAATGCCTGCGCGGGCGCCAGTTGCTGCGCCGCGCGCGCCGGAATCCACCCGCCGACCAGCGCGGCCAGCACGCCGAGCCCGCCGTACGCGACGGCCGCCATCGCGCTGAACTGCAGATGCGGCGCGACACCCGGGAAGTACCCACCACCCAGGTCACCCGCCAGCAGCCGCAAGGCCAGCGCCGCGAGCGCGGTGCCGAGTGCGAGCCCCAGCACGCTGCCGACGGCCCCCAGCAGTGCCGATTCCGCCAGCACCAGCTGCAAGCGCTCACGCCCCCCCAGGCCCAGCACGCCAAGCAGCGCGAGCTGCGGCTGGCGCTTCGCGACCGACAGCGACAGGATCGAGAACACCAGGAACGCCCCGGTGAACAGCGCCACCAGCGCGAGCACCGTCAGGTTCACGCGGTAGGCGCGCGACACGTTCGACACCCGCTGCGCCGCTTCGTCCGGCGACGCCGCGCGCACGCCGTCGGGCAGCGCCAGCGCCTGCAGCACGGCGCCGCGGTCGGCGCCCGGTGCGAGTCGCACGTCGATGCGGCTGAGCCGCCCGAGCCAGCCGAACGTTGCCTGCGCGCCGGCAATGTCCATCACCGCGAGCGCCGGGCCGTTGGCCGCGATGCTGCCGCGCACCAGCAGCTCGACGCTGCCGGCGCTCGTCTGCAAGCGCACGCTGCGCGGATTCCCCAGTTGCTGCTGCGCCTGCGCGTTCAGGAAGATCGAATCGGCCGCCAGCACCGCGAAGCGGTCGGCATCCGTGTCGAGCCTTGCATCCGGCCGCGGCATCAGCGCCGGCGACAGCCGCGCCACCACCAGCGCATCGATGCCCACCACATGCAGCGGCACGCGCTGCCCTTGCGCGTCGAACGCATAGGTGTCGAGCTCGACGATCGGGCTTGCGATGGCTACCCGGGCCTGCGTCGCCACGCGCCCGTAGAGCGCTTCGTCGAAACCGCCGCGCTGGCCGCGCAGCTCGAAATCCGGCTCGCCGTTGACCGCCCGCACCGCCGAGCTGAACTCGCCGAGCGCCGACTGGTTGATCAGCTGCACCGAGAACGCGAGCGCGACGCCCAGCATCACCGCGAGCAGCGCGGCCAGATTGCGCCACGGGTGGTGCCGCAGCTCCGGCCAGGACAGGTGGCGCAGCAGCGACAGCACGGTCAGCCGCTCATGCCGGTGGGCGTCAGCGTCAGCACGCGGTCGGCCCGCGCCGCTGCGGCGCGCGAGTGCGTCACCAGCACGCAGGCGGCGCCCTGCTCGCGCACCTGCGACGACAGCAGGTCCATCACCCGCTCGGCGGTGGCCGGGTCGAGGTTGCCGGTCGGCTCGTCGGCCAGGATCAGCTGCGGCCGGTGCACCAGCGCGCGGGCGATCGCGACGCGCTGCAACTGCCCACCGGACAAGGTCTGCGGCAGCCGCGCGCCGAGCCCGTCGAGGCCGACGGCTTTCAGCAGGTCGGCCACGCGGGCGTCGTCGGGCCGGTGCTGCAGCAGCAGCGGCAACCCGACGTTGTGCGCCACCGTCAGGTGCGGCAGCACGTGGAAGGCCTGGAACACGAAGCCGAGGTGGGCGCGGCGGAACAGCGCCTGCTGCGTGTCGTCGAGCGCGGTGATCTCGGTGCCGGCGATGTGCACCGAGCCGGCGTCCACGGTGTCGAGGCCGGCCAGGCAGTTCAGGAAGCTCGATTTGCCGACGCCCGATTCACCGAGCACCGCGACGAACTCGCCGGCCGCCAGCGCCAGGTCGACGCCGGCGAAGACCGGCGTGTCGCCATAGCGCTTCGCGAGCCCGCGAACGTCGAGCAACGGGCTCACCGCCGCACTCATGCCACCAGTCGCAGCGCGCACTCGACCGCGCGCTCCGTTGCATCCGGCGCGTCGCAGGCGATCACCTGCCGCTGCGGCATGCCGCGCAACCAGGTGATCTGCCGCTTCGCGAGCTGCCGCGTCGCCGCGATGCCGCGCTCCGGCAGTTCGCTGAGATCGTCCTCGACCAGCGCCTCCCAGGCCTGCCGGTAGCCGACGCAGCGCATCGACGGCATGTCGGCGTCGAGGTCGCCGCGCGCCTCCAGCGTGCGCACCTCGTCGACCAGGCCGTCTTCGAGCATCTGGTGGAAGCGGGCCTCGATGCGCTGGTGCAGCCAGGCGCGGTCGGTGGGCTCCAGCGAGATCAGCGGCGGCAGTTCGCGTGCCGGCTTCTCGCTATGAAACGACGAGATCGGCTGGCCGCTGACGCGGTACACCTCCAGCGCGCGCTGGATGCGCTGCTGGTCGCCCGGCTGCAGCCGCTTGGCGGTGACCGGGTCGACACGCTGCAGCTCGCGGTACAGCGCATGCAGGCCCTCGCGCTCGCACTGCGCGTCGAGCGCGGCGCGCACCGCGCGGTCGGCGGCGGGCATCGCGTCCAGCCCCTCGAACAGCGCCTTGAAGTACAGCATCGTGCCGCCCACCAGCAGTGGCAGGTGGCCGCGCGCATGGATCTCGGCGATCAGCCGTTCGGCGTCGCCGACGAAGCGCGCGGCCGAGTACGCCTCGCTCGGCTCGATGATGTCGATCAGGTGGTGCGGCACCACCGCGCGCTCGGCGGCGCTCGGCTTCGCGGTGCCGATGTCCATGCCGCGGTAGACCAGCGCCGAGTCGACGCTGATGATCTCGACCGGCGTGCCGCGTGCGGCCAGGGCCTGCGCGATCGCGAGCGAGGCGGCGGTCTTGCCGGAGGCGGTGGGGCCGGCGAGGCAGAGGTAGTTCAGGGATGCGGTCATCGGGAAAGGTTCGTCTTGGATTCTTCAGGCGGCCTGCGTGGCCGTGGCGGCAGGCCGCGGCGGCTCGCCATGCCGCTGCACCAGCGTCCAGGCGACGGCCGCCACGCCGATGCTGCACAGGCCGATGCCGAGCGTCAGCGGGTAGACGGTGCCGTCCAGGTGCTTGCCGAGCCACAAGCCGACGGCGAGTGCGCTGAGCGTCATGCCGAAGCCCGACAGCGAGGCGGCGGTGCCGGCCTTCTCGGGGAACGGGCCGACCGCGCCGGCCTGCCCGCAGGGTTGGTGGATGCCGTGGCCGATCGCGTACAGCCACTGCGGCAGCACGATCGCCCACACCTCGTGCACGCCAGCCAGGCTGAGCGCGGCCATCGAGAGGCCGCCGCCGAGCGTGAAGCCTCCGCCCACCGCCACCGCGCGCCGCAGGCCGTGCGAGCCCAGCAGGCGCCGGCACAGCAGCGTGCCCAGCGTGTACGCGAGCGAGTTGCTGAGCATGATCACGCCGTAGCCCACGCGCGAGGTGCCCAGCACCTCGATGAACACGAACGACGAGCCGGCCAGCAGGAAGAACAGCCCGCCGTAGGTGAACGCCGACAGCGCGGCCCAGGCCTGGAAGGTCGGGTGGCGCACCACGCTGCCCCAGTTGCGCAGCAGCGGGCCGAGCCGCGTCGCGCCGGTATTGCGCGCCGGCACCGTCTCCTCGAAATGCCAGGCGATGAAGGCGAGCGTCAGCGCGCCGAACACCGCCGGCGCCATCAGCGCCGCATGCCAGCCCAGGTGCTGCGCGAGCAGGCCGCCGATCACCGGGCTGGCCATCGCGATCACGCCCAGGCCGGTCAGTGCGCGCGACATCACGCGTGCCCCCTCGTGCGGCGCGTACAGGTCGCGGATGATCGAGCGGCCGCAGGTCACCGCTGCCGCCATCGCCGCGCCCTGCAGCGCGCGCCACCACACCAGCCAGCCGATCGACGGCGCGAGCGCGCTCAGCACGCTGGCCACCGTGTACAGCGCGAGGCCCGCCAGCAGCACCGGCCGGCGGCCGAAGCGGTCGGCCAGCGGCCCGCACACCAGCTGCGCGACGCCGAAGCAGATGATCAGCGCCGACAGCGTCAGTTGCGCCGCCGACACCGGCGCCTCGAGCGCGCGGGTCAGCATCGGCAGTGCCGGCAGGTACAGGTCGGTCGTGACCGGCTGGATCCCGAGCAGCAGGATCAGCGAGAGCACCACGACGGCAGGGCTCATCGAATGGCGGGAGGAGGTCACGGGAAAGTGCACGGGGAGGGTGCGCAGGGAATGCAAAGGCAGAGCCTATCAGGCTCGCGTGCCGTGGATTCCCAACCCGCGGGCCGGCTTGCTACGATGGCCTGTCGCGCCCACCGGCGCCGCCGGAGATCCTGCATGCGCCGCGCCACCCCCGTCCTGTCCTCGGTCCTGTCC
>NZ_JBFUGW010000403.1:0-4231 GCF_056402735.1 Rhizobacter sp. P3_C12 | reverse complement strand
GTGCTCGGCCCGGCGGCGGGGGCGCCGCTGCACGTGCGGGCGGTGTTCCAGTGGCCGGTGTTCTGGTCGGCCGCGAGCCTGGTGTCGCAGGCCACGCTGTCGCCGGTCGCGCTGCCATCCGGGTTGTCGGCCGGGCTGGCGCCGGCGTCGGCCGAAGCCCCGCCGACGCTCCAGGCGCTGGAGACCGATGCGATCCGCCGCGCCGTCGCGGCGGCCGGCGGCAATGTCTCGCTGGCGGCACGGCAGCTCGGCGTCGCGCGCAACACGGTGTACCGTCGCCTGAAGGGGTAGCCGCGAATCCGCCGTCGTCCTACACACTCGCTGTCCATCCCTCCCTACGATCGGCCTTCGCCGTACCTTCTGCCTGAATGACCGACTCCACCGCCTCCCGCCCGGCTCCCACCGCCGACCTGCCCGCCGAGGCCGTCGATGCGGCAGCCGACGCCCCCGCGGTGCTGTGCCCTCGCCCCGACCTGGTGGTCTGCGAGCAGTGCGACGCGGTGCACCAGCGCGTGTCGCTGCAGCCCGGCGAGACCGCGCACTGCCGGCGCTGCGGCGCGCTGCTCGGCCGCGGCCACCGGGTGTCGCTGCCCGGGCTGCTGGCGCTCGCGCTCGCAGCGCTGCTGTGTTTCGTGATCGGCAACCTGACGCCGCTGGTCTGGATCTCGGTGCGCGGATCGCCCGATCCGGTGACGTTGCCCGAGGCGCTGTGGCAGACCTGGGAAGCCGGCCAGCCGCTCGGCGCGATGCTGGCCGGCGCGACGGCGGTGGTGTTCCCGCTCCTCGTGATCGCGCTGCGCCTGTACCTGCTGTGGCCGATGACGCGGCGGCGCCTGCCGCAGGGCTTCATGCCGGCGATGCGGCTGCTGCGCTTCGCCACGCGCTGGAGCATGGTCGAGGTGTTCATGCTGGGCGCGCTGGTGGCCGTGGTGCGCAGCGCCGGGCTCGCGAGCGTGGTGCCGGGACCGGCCCTGTTTGCCTACGGCGTGCTGACGGTGCTGCTCACCTCGAGCAGCGCCGCCGGGCTGCACCGGCTGTGGCAGCTGGGCAGCGAGTGGCAGGCCGAACAGTCCGGCCCTGACGAGGCGGCTGCCCGATGAACGCGCGCTGTGCCCGCCTCTACAACTGCAGCGCCTGCGGGCTGGTGTCGCAGCGCAGCGATGCCGGCCTGCCGGACGACCACGACGACATCGCCTGCCCGCGCTGCGGCAGCGCGCTGCACCTGCGCATCCCCGACAGCCTGCAGCGCACCTGGGCCTGCCTGGCCGCCGCGCTGCTGCTGTACGCACCGGCCAACCTGCTGCCGATCCTGATCACCTCGAACGTGTTCGGGCGCGACAGCCACACCATCCTCGGCGGCATCGTCGATCTGTGGAACGCCGATGCGTGGGGCCTGGCGCTGATCGTGTTCATCGCGAGCATCGCGGTGCCGATCCTGAAGATCGCGACGCTGTCCTTCCTCGCCTTCACCGCGCAGCGCTGCAGTTGCGTGCGGGGCATACCGCGCACCCACCTGTACCGGCTGGTCGAGGCGGTGGGTCACTGGTCGATGCTCGATGTCTTCGTCGTCGTGCTGCTGGTGGGCATGGTGCGCTTCGGTGCGTTCGGCATCGTCGAGCCGGGGCCCGGGCTGCTGGCCTTCGGCGCGGTGGTGGTGCTGACGATGCTCGCCAGCGCGAGCTTCGATCCGCGCCTGCTGTGGCCCGACGAGGTCGACGACAATCCCTCCCCTGCCCATGGCTGACGAATCCCCATCCTCCGAACCGACGCCGGCGCCTCCGCCGGCTCCCGTACCCGCGGCACCCCCGCCGGCCCCGAATCCCGTGYCGCCCGCGCCGACCATCGTCAGCCGCAAGCGCTCGCTGCCGTCGGTGGTGTGGCTGGTGCCGGTGATCGCGCTGGCGGTGGGCGTGTCGCTGGTGGTCAACAGCCTGCTGCAGGCGGGTCCGCACATCACGATCGAGTTCCGCACTGCCGAAGGGCTGGAGGCTGGCAAGACCGAGGTGCGCTACAAGGAGGTGGTGGTCGGCCGCGTCGATGCGGTGTCGCTCAGCGAGGACCGCAAGCGCGTGATCGCCTCGGTGCGGCTGGCGCGCTCGGCCGCGGCGCTGGCGGTGGAAGACAGCAACTTCTGGGTCGTGCGGCCGCGCATCGGCGTCGGCGGCATCAGCGGCCTGGCGACGTTGGTGTCGGGTGCCTACATCGGCGCCGATGCCGGCGTGTCCACCGAAGACCGCAAATCGTTCGTCGGGCTCGAGGTGCCGCCCTTCGTGCTGCGCGGCGAGCCGGGCCGCAGCTTCGTGCTGCGCGCGCCCGACCTGGGTTCGCTGGACGTCGGCTCGCCGATCTTCTACCGCCGCACGCGCGTGGGCCGCGTCGTCGGCTACACGCTCGATGCCGAGAAGGACGAGTTGCTGGTGCAGATCTTCGTCGAGGCGCCGTACGAGCGGCTGGTCAACAACCGCTCGCGCTTCTGGAACGCGAGCGGGTTCGACTTCACGCTGAACGCGAGCGGGCTGACGGTGGACACGCAGGCGCTCACGTCCGTGATCGCCGGTGGGGTCGCGTTCGAGCACTCCGAGCTCGCGACGCCGAACGCGAAGGACGAGGCCGAGGCGGCCGCCGGCACGCGCTTCTGGCTGTTCAGCAACCGCAAGGCGGCGATCGCGCCGCCGGACGGCCCGCCGATGCGGCTGAAGTTCGTGTTCGACCAATCGGTGCGCGGGCTGTCGGTGGGTGCGCCGATCGATTTCCTCGGTGTCGAGATCGGCGAGGTGCGTGCCATCCGCCCGGGCTACGACGCGCAGCGCAAGCGCTACCCGATGGAGGTCACGGCAGACGTGCACCCGCTGCGGCTGGGCGCGGTGCGCGGGGCGCTGGTCGAGGGCGGCGGTGGACGTGCAGGCGACCGCGCGGAGCGGGCCGAGCGGAACGTGCGGCTGTTCCAGCGGCTGGTCGAGAACGGCGTGCGTGCGCAGCTGCGCACCGGCAACCTGCTGACGGGGCAGATGTACGTGGCGCTGGATTTCATCCCGAAAAGCCGTCCGGCTGCGCTGGTGATGGCCGACGGCGTGCCGCAGGTGCCGACGGTGCCGGGCACCTTGTCCGACGTGCAGCCGCAGATCGCCGAGATCGTCGCGAAGATCAACAAGGTGCCGTTCGACGACATCGGCCGCGACCTGCGGGCGACGCTGGCGCAGGCGCGCGAGGCGATCGCGAAGCTGTCGCCCGAGGCGCAGCAGTCGCTGGCCGAGGTGCGCAAGACGCTCGATGCGTTGCAGGGATCGCTGGGCAAGTTCGACCGCAACCTGCTCGACCCGGACGCGCCGGTGCAACGCAACGTGGAGCAGACGATGACCGACTTGCAACGGGCCGCGCAATCGCTGCGCGTGCTGACCGACTACCTGCAGCGCCATCCCGAATCGCTGCTGCGCGGCAAGCCGGCGGATCCGCCGCTGCCGTCGCTGGAGAACGGGCGATGAGGGCGTGGATCGCGGCATCGTTGATCGCGATGCTGGCGATGGCGGGTTGCGCGTCGCAGCCGCCGGTGCGCTTCCACAGCCTGCTGCCGGCGGCGTCGTCTGCTTCGGCAGCGTCGGCACCGACCGCAGGCGCACCGCTCGTCATCGAGCTCGGCCCGGTGACGGTGCCCGCCGCCGTCGATCAACCRCAATGGGTGCTGCGTGCCAGCGACGACAGCCTGCGCGTGCTGGAAGGCGAGCGCTGGGTCGCACCGCTGCGCGATGAGTTGAGGGCGGCGGTGATGGCCAGGCTGGCCGAGCGCTTCAATGCGGTTGACGCACGCACGCAGCCCGGCGCGGCGAGCGGCTGGCGGCTGCGCATCGAGGTGCAGCGTTTCGAGTCGCTGCTCGGCCGCGAGGCCTGGATCGAAGCGGCCTGGTCGGCCGCCTCGGTCGCGACGCCGGTGCGCACGCTGGCCTGCACGAGTCGGCTGCACGAGACGGCGGGTGCCGATGCGCCGTCGATCGCCGCGGCGCATCGCCGCGCGGTGCAGCGGCTGGCGGATCAGATCGGCGAGCGGCTGAAAGCGATGGATCAGTCGGCCGCAGTTCCCGCTTGCTGAACGCAATCAACGAAGCATGCGGACGCTCGCATGCTCGTCGATCACTTCAATCTTTTCCCCCCAACACAGCACGACGGCTCCGCAAAGGCGCGGGTGGGGAGGCTGGGGAGCGCCAATCAGGGCGGGGCGCCGGAGCTGGCTGGTTTC
>NZ_JBFUGW010000402.1:0-4275 GCF_056402735.1 Rhizobacter sp. P3_C12 | reverse complement strand
TCTCCTGCTCGTCCTCAAAGGCCGGCCGGGCATGCGCGTCGGAGAAGACGTCGAAATCCGATTTGCCGACCAACCCGTCGGGTGTCGCCATCCCGAACTGGAGCGCCTGCGCCGCACTCGATTTGATGAAGCGGGACTGCCTGTCCTTGAAATAGATGTGATCCGGTGAGTTGTCCAGCAGGGCCCGCAGCAGGTCGCGTTCGTCGACGCCCGCCGGGAAGTGCTCGGGCGCGGCCATCACGAAGGGGCTCCGGCGGCATCCGACAGGGTCACCTCGTGCTGGCGGGCCGCTGGCTGCCGCATTGCACACGGCAGGAGCATGGAATGGCGGGCGCAAGACATCGACGACTCCCTGGCACTGGGGGTGCCTTGTATGGCGGCATGTTCGCGCTGGCGCGGCCGCTCCACTCCGTCGAATAGCGTGGCGAAGCAAGACCAAATCCACCGTCATGACCCCAGGCACCCTTTCCGGATGGTGCAGAATCCGCCCTGCCCGCCGCTCACCCGGCGGGCATCGCTGGGGGTGCTGGCCCGTCCGGGCCGGCTGAGAGAGTCCCTTCGAACCTGACTGAGGTAAGCCTCACGCCGCGAAAGTAAACTTTCTTCTCACAAGAAGAGAGGGATGGAATGGCGAGGGTTTACAGCTACATCCGCTTCAGCGATGCGAAGCAGGCAGCAGGGGCGAGTTCAGAGCGGCAACGAGCATACGCGCAGCAGTGGGCAAAGGATCACGGGCTCGAACTCGATGACCAGCTCAGCTTGCGCGACGAGGGCCTGTCGGCCTATCACCAGAAGCATGTAAAGCAAGGGGCGCTTGGAGCGTTCCTGCGGGCTGTTGAAGATGGKGCTGTGCCCGCCTCTTCTGTCCTCGTCGTCGAGGGGCTTGATCGGCTGTCGCGTGCGGAGCCGTTGCAGGCGCAGGCGCAACTGGCGTCCATCGTCAATGCGGGGATCAAGGTGGTCACCGCCTCGGATGGGAAGGTCTATAGCCGCGAAGGATTGAAGGCCAATCCAATGGACCTGGTCTACAGCCTGCTCGTGATGATCCGGGCGCACGAGGAAAGCGACACGAAAAGCCGACGGGTGCGGGATGCCATTCGCCGGCAGTGTCAGGGGTGGCAGGCGGGCACCTACCGCGGGCTCATTCGGTACGGCAAGACGCCGAGCTGGCTTCAGGTTGTCGACGGGCGGTGGGAGTTGATCGAGCCACGGGCTGAGGCACTGCGCGCGGCCGTCGACATGTTCCTGCGCGGGCTGGGCACCGGGCACATCGCTCGCGAGCTGCATTCGGCTGGACTTTCAGTGAGCAATGCTGTCCCGAGCAGCGGGCACCTGGTGCGCTTGCTGGCGCACCCTGCATTGATCGGCGACAAGCACCTTGACCTCGACGGGGAGACCTTCCATCTCCTCAACTACTACCCGGCCGTCATCACGCGTGAGGTCTGGGCCGAACTGCAGGAACTCACGACCGCGAGGAGCAGGCGGAACGTGCGCGGCGAGATTCCATCCATCCTCACAGGCTTCGGCGTTGCGGTCTGCGGGTACTGCGGCGGACCCTTGAAGAGCCAGACGATGGCCAGCAAGCGCCGAAGCGATGGCACTTTGTCTGATGGGCATCGTCGCCTCCAGTGCGTTCGAATCAACGGCGGCGACGGATGCTCAGTGCGCGGGTCGTGTTCTGCGGCGCCCGTCGAGCGCGCGCTGATGAGCTACTGCAGCGACCTGGTCAACTTGCAGGCGCTGTATCGCAGTGATCGCTCCGCGGTCCAGCGCGGCGAGCTGGCCCTGGCAAAGTCCCGCTTGACGGACATAGAAGCCAAGCTGGAGCGGCTGGCCAGCGCGCTGCTTGAGAGCGACGACGCGCCGGTCACATTCGTTCGCCGAGCGCGCGAGCTAGAGGATGAGCGCGGCATGGTGCAGGGGCTGCTGAAGGTTACGGAACGCGCGGTTGCCGAGGCAGCCAGAGCAGACATCCAGGGGGCGGATGTGCGTTGGCGATCCTTGGTCGAAGGCGTCGACAAGTTGCACTACGAGGACCGAGCGACTGCGCGGCAGCTAGTCGCGGACACCTTCGAGCGCATCGTCGTTTACTGGCGCGGCGTGCGCCCTGCCGAGACTGCGAACGGCTCAATCGATGTCATGCTGCATGCCAAGGGCGGCATCAGCCGGATGCTTCGAGTGGACAAGCGCGGCGGCTGGATCGCAGCTGAGCACGTCGACTATGCCGAGGCTACATCGTTGGTCACCTAGGCGGCCTGTCGTCGGCTGGGTCGGTAGGCACCGCTAGCTCCATCAGTGAGAAGCGCCGACCACGCTGGCAATATATTTGGACTAGATTCAAAAAGAAGTGGGAGCAGAAGATGTGTAGCAGTGGTGCCATTGATAGAGCGATGCACGCAGCTCACCGGGTCAAATCAACCTCTTTGTGAGGCTTGCCTGCATATGACCGATCTTCCTTTCGGCTTCAACATCGACGTTTCATCGCTGTTAGCCGGCATGACCTTCACAGTCGTGGCCGGATGGCTCGCGTCCCTCCTGTCTCTGAGGAAGGACGAGAGAGCTGTTCAACTGGAGCAGGTAACGAAGGAGCGTGCCAAATGGCGGGACAACATGCGCAAGACCATCGAGGAAATCGCGCAGCTCTACTTTGACAACAAGGGCCAAGCCGTACCGGGGAAAGTCGCAGCACTCCGCGCCAGGCTGGTCACATCGATCAACCCGAAAGACGATGCTGATGACCAGCAGATACTGACCCATTTCGATGAAATCTTCGCCGGGTCCAAGACGGATCTCGACGTACTCACCAAACGCGTCGCCTTGCTGCTCAAGCACGACTGGGAACGGGTCAAATGGGAGTGTTCGCCCATCTACGTCAAGTTGGCCACTCGTTGGAGCAAGAAGCAACGCATGTGGCGCAGTTCCAACTACCGAAACATCTAGGCCACGACCCAACCCGTGGACAGCGCCTCCGCTTGCTTGAGTACTGTCTGAACGGCGGAATCTTGAAGGTCGGGTGGATAGCCGTACTTTCGAAGGATTCGCTTCACCAGGACACGCATACGGGCACGCGCGCTTTCGCGATGAGACCAATCAACCGAAATGCTGCCTTTCAGGCCGACTATCAACTCATGAGCAATCACCTTCAATGCGTCGTTGCCCATTACCTGAATAGCACTCTCATTGTCCGCGAGCGCGTCGTAAAAGGCGATCTCGTCTTGGGATAGGCCCTCCTCCTCCCCGCGCTTGCGGGCAGCTCGAACATCCTTCGCCAAGGCGACTAGCTCTTGCAGCACTTCAACGGTGTTGATCGCATTTGTGTGATAGCGAGCAATAGCCTGCTCTAGTCGCTCAGAGAACCGCTTGGTCTCCACGACATTGGTCTTGCTGCGTGAGCGTATTTCGTCGTTCAACAACTTGCGTAGCGCTTCGAGCGCGAGGTTCTTCTTTTCCAGCCGCTGCACCTCTCCCAAAAACTCATCCGATAGGATTGAGATGTCTGGCGTTGAGATGCCGGCGGCGGCGAGGATGTCAACGATCTCGGTCGAGACGACGGCACGATCCAGAATTTGTTGGATCGCAAACTCGCGGTCACCCGCCGCGCCGCCAGGACCTTCGGCCGATTTGACAAGCGCGGCTCGCACGGTTTGAAAGAAGCCGACTTCATCGCGGACCGCCCGAGCCTCGTCGCTGGCCGAAGCAAGTGCGAATGCTCTTGACAATGCCAGCACTGCATCCTGATAGCGTCGGTTCTCGCGACGTTTTCCCTCTTCGGTGGTCTCCCGAACGGCTGACTTGTTCTGTTGATCCAGAATCCACTCAAGAGCTTCGGCTAGCACGATCAGGCGTTGTTGCCCGCTGCCGGTGAGGCCACGAGCGTAGTCGAAGCCGTGATACATCGCCTTCACGACGTCGAACTTCTCAAGCAGAACAGCGATCGCCTCTGCTTCGTCGATCCCGGCCTGACGCTTGTCCGCGCTGGAGTATTGGCCTAAGGCATTCTTGAGGTTCTGCGCCACGCCGATGTAGTCGACGACCAAGCCTGCTGGCTTATCGCGGAATACGCGGTTCACACGTGCGATTGCCTGCATCAGCCCGTGGCCCTTCATCGGCTTGTCGATGTACATCGTATGCATCGACGGGGCATCAAAGCCGGTCAACCACATATCCCGCACGATCACCAGCTGGAGTACATCCTTCGGGTCCTTGGCACGCTTTGCCAACAAGTCTCGCCGGGCCTTCGTGCCTATGTGAGGCTCTTCGTGCCTATGTGAGGCT
>NZ_JBFUGW010000401.1:0-4286 GCF_056402735.1 Rhizobacter sp. P3_C12 | reverse complement strand
GCCCTACCTGAGCGCGGCCTCGATGAGCCTGCAGCGATCGGGCGGCGCGCTGCTCGCGAGCAGCGGCTACAGCGTCGACGACGCCGGCTTCGGCGCCAGCAAGTGGGCCACGACAAGAACCAAGCTCGCACCGGTGGTGCGGGCACTCATCCAAGGATTCGAATGAAACCCCCGAAGTACGCGGTACGTGGTGCGGCAGCGGCGTGTGTGCTGGCGCTGGGTGCCTGTGCGAGCCCGCCGCCGAGCCTGGTGCCCGGCCCGGTGAGCGCCGCGCCGCCGCTGGCGCCGATGTTCATCGAGCGGCGCAGCAACGGCGCCATCTACCAGCCGCAGCTCGAATCGACCGCGCTGTTCTCGGGCGAGCGCCGGCCGCAGGCGGTGGGCGACACGATGAAGGTCGACATCTCCGAGAGCCTGAAGGCCTCGCAGAAGCGCGCCACCGACACCAGCCGCGACAACAAGCAGGCGGTGAGGGGCCCTGGCAACGGAGAAAAGAACGGCGGCCTGCTCGACAAGATCCTGAACGTCGATGCGAGCGCCGGCAGCAGCGATTCGTTCAAGGGCACCGGCAGCACCGAGGTGTCGACCGAGTTCACCGCGCAGCTGACGGTCTCGGTGATCAACGTGCTGCCGAACGGGCACCTGGTGGTGGCCGGCGAGCGGCGCATCGGCGTCAACGGCGGTGCGAGCGCGCTGCGCTTCTCCGGCGTCGTGAACCCGCAGGACATCCGGCTGGGCAACGTCGTCAACTCGCGCGACGTGGCCAATGCCGCGCTCGAGAGCGCGGGCAGCGGCGATGTGTCGGAAGCGGCCTCGCGCAGCTGGCTGCAGCGGGTGATGGCCAAGACGCTGGCGGTGTGGTGATGCAGCAGCACTGGATCGACGAGGCGGTGGAGCAGGTGTTCCGGCGCGGGCAGGCCATCGTGCGGGTCGGCGGCGAGCTGCACGACTGGATGGCGATCCGCCAGGGCGCGGTGAGCCTGCACATCCGCGTGGCCGCGGGCACCGAGGTGGGCGTGGCGGTGCTGTGGGGCGGCGACGTGATCGGCTGGGGTTCGCCGCTCGGGCAGGACCGCGCGCTGTATGACGTGACGGCGCTGATCGATGTCGTGGCCGTCAAGGTGCCGGCAACGACGGTGCGGGCGGCGCGCGATGCCGGCCACAGTGGCGATGGCGGGCCGGGCGACGACATCGGCCGGCTGCATTCCGCGACCGCGCTGCGCATGCAGGAGCAGCTGGCGCTGCGGCTCGCGGGCGGCGGCTTCCAGCGGCTGGTCAACGTGCTCGCGACCTTCGCGGCGGCGTTCGCGCCGACGCAATCGGGCGCGCGCGGGCTGCACATCGCGCTGCCGGTGTCGCAGGCCTTCATGGGGCAGCTGGCCGGGCTGTCGCGGCGGCAGACCTGGATCTACCTGGGCCAGCTGGCCGACGCGGGCTGGGTGCGCACCGAGCGCTCGCAGGTGATGCTGGAGGTGCCGGCCGCGTGGCTGCAGTTGCCGGCCTACGTCGAGCGCGAGGGGCTGGAGTGCATCGCGACGGCCGGCGAGTGCAGCGCGACGCTCGGGCTGCTGTGCCTGGCGGCGGCGTCGGGCCGGCCGGGCGGCGGGGTGGTGTCGACGCGCTGAGCTCGGGTCCTTTCTCGAGTCATTTCGCGACCTCGATCGCCGTCACGGTGATCGAGCCGTCCACCCGCTCGGCGCTGAACCGCACTTTGTCGCCCTCGCGCAGCGTGTCCAGCATCCGCGGTTCGGCCACCCGGAACACCATCGTCATGCCCGGCATGTCGAGGTTGGCGATCGGCCCGTGCCGCAGCGTGAGCTTGCCCTGGGCCTTGTCGATGCGGCGCACCTCGCCGTCCGTCATCGCGGCCTGGTCGCCCGTCACCGTCACCCGGCCGAGCATGCCGGCCTCGAAATGCCCGGGCTGCAGGCAGGCGAACTGGAATTCACCGGCCTGGGTGAACTGCCAGACGATCTCGCCGCTGGCCCCCGGCTTCACATGCGCCATGTTCGGGCTCGCATGCTCCATCTCGGGAAACTTCTGCATCAGTGCCGCGTGTGCCTTCAGGTCCGCCGGCGTGCCCAGCACCATCTCGTGCAGCAGCCTGCCGTCGTTGCGCACGACGAACTTCACCGTCTCGCCGCGCCGCACGGTGATGTCGGCGGGCGTGAAGCGCATGGCATCGGTCATGCCGAGCGGGATCATGCGGCGTGCCTTCGCCGGGTCGCCCTCGCGGCCGTAGGCGGTCTGCTCGACCTTGGCGGCATCGTAGCGGCGCGGCGCGGCGTGATCCTCATCGCCGTGGGCCGAAGCGGAGGCGGCGTGCAAGGCCAGGGCGGTGGCCACCAGGTTCATCAGGGATCGGGTGTTCATTCTGGAATTCCTTCGTATCGTGTTCATGGGTGGATCAAGCGGTGTTCAGTGGCCGGCATGGCCTTGCGGCTTGCGGACCTGCAGCGTGCTGCCGTCGGGTGGCGCGGACGGCGCACGCACCGCGGCCCCGACCTCGCCGGTGAATTCATGGGCCAGCGTGCCGGGCGGGTGGCGGTACGGACCGGGGTCGCGGAAGTCGCCGCGCTGCAGGTCGTCGCGCACCTTCACCACGCTGAACATGCCGCCCATGCCGATCGGCCCGAACGGGCCGGTGCCGGTCATCATCGGCAGCGTGTTGTCGGGCAGCGGCATCTCCATCACCGCCATGTCGTGCATGCCCTTGTCGCCCATCACCATGTAGTCGGGCACCAGCTTCGCGATCTTCTGCGCGACCTCGCGGTGGTCGACGCCGATCATCGTCGGCACCGCATGCCCCATCGCGTTCATCGTGTGGTGCGACTTGTGGCAATGGATCGCCCAGTCACCCGCCAGCGCATCGAACTCGAAGGCGCGCATCTGGCCGACGCCGATGTCGACCGTCACCTCCGGCCAGCGCGCCGACTTCGGCACCCAGCCGCCATCGGTGCCGGTGACCTCGAAGTGCGGGCCGTGCATGTGGATCGGGTGGTTGGTCATCGTCAGGTTGCCGACGCGGATGCGCACCCGCTCGCCGGTGCGCGCGACGATCGGGTCGATGCCGGGGAAGGCGCGGCTGTTCCAGGTCCACAGGTTGAAGTCGAGCATGGTGTTCACGCGCGGCGTCGCGGCGCCGGGCTCCACGTCGTAGGCGTTCAGGATGAAGCCGTAGTCGCGGTCGACGCGCAGCTGCCTCGCATCCTTCGGGTGGACGATGAACAGGCCCATCATCCCCATCGCCATCTGCGTCATCTCGTCGGCATGCGGGTGGTACATGAAGGTGCCGGAGCGCTGCAGCACGAACTCGTAGACGAAGGTCTTGCCGACCTCGATCGGCGGCTRGGTGAGGCCCGTCACGCCGTCCATCCCCGAGGGCAGCAGGATGCCGTGCCAGTGCACGCTGGTGACCTCGGGCAGCTGGTTGGTCACGAAGATGCGCACGCGGTCGCCCTCGACCGCCTCGATCGTCGGCCCGGGGCTCTGGCCGTTGTAGCCCCACAGGTTGGCCTTCATGCCGGGTGCGATCTCGCGCACCACCGGCTCGGCCAGCAGGTGGAACTCCTTGACGCCGTCCTTCATGYGCCACGGCAGCGACCAGCCGTTCAGCGTGACGATCGGGTTGAACGGGCGGCCGGTGGGCGGCGGCGGGGGCGGCTGCATCGTGGCGCTCGATTGCGTGGCGGCCTCGGGCAGCGAGGCGGCGCCGACGCGGCTGACGGTGGCGGCGCCGAGCAGCGTCGCGCCGGCGGCCTTGAAGAAGGTTCTGCGGTGGGTCATCGGTTGCTCCATCAGCGGGTCAGCGGGGCAGGTCGGGGGAGGCGTTGGCCGGCGAGCGGCCGGCGATCGCCATCTGCAGCGCGCTTTCGGCGATCCAGTGGTCGCGCAGCGCTTCGACCGCGCCGGTCACGCCGGCGATCTGCGATCGCGCATCGGCGAGCAGCTCGAAGACGCTGCCGAGCATGCCGTTGTAGCGAAGCAGGTTCTCGTCGGAGATGCGCTGGCGCAGCGGCACGACCTCGTCGCGGTAGTGCCTGGCCAGCCCGTAGGCGCTGCGGTAGGCCGAGTACGACTCGCGCACCTCGGAGCGGGCCTGCAGCGCGAGCTGCGCGGTGCGGTCCAGCGATTGCCGGTAGGTGGCCTCGGCGCGCGCCGTGCGGGCGCTGCCGAAATCGAACAGCGGCAGCTCGAACTCGATCTCGTAGCCGTTGCGGCGCGGTTCTGCGCTGCTGCTCTGGTTCTGGTAGCCGGCGTCGAGCACGTTGATGAAGCGCGTTGCC
>NZ_JBFUGW010000400.1:0-4303 GCF_056402735.1 Rhizobacter sp. P3_C12 | reverse complement strand
GCGTGCTGGTGACGACCTCGCCCCAGGCGTTGTGGGCGTACTGCGTGGATCCGCCCGGAAAGAGCGTCGACGTCAGGCGCCCGATGCCGAAGCTGAAACCCGGCCCGGTCTGGCTGTGGTTCCAGACGAGCAGCGCGTCCGGCGCTCCTTCCTTCAGGTACTGGATGGCATTCAGCCGGCCCGCTGCGTCGTAGGCGATGCGCGCGGTCACGCCGCGGCTGTCGATGCGCGTCGACACGCGGCCGGCCGCGTCGACGCTGAGGTCGGTGACGCCACCCGCCGGATCGACCTGCGCCTTGACGCGGTTCAGCGGGTCATAGGTCACCCGGGTCTCGAGGTTCAGCGTGCCGGCACCGCGGACCACCTTGGTGACGAAGCCCTCGGCGTCGTATTCATGGCGTGTCACCGATCTCGGAGAGACYGGTGGCGACGGCAGGGTCTGCGCCTGCGCAGTGCAGGTCAGCGGCACGGCGAGCGAAGCRATGACGGCAAGCCGCCTGATGATGTCCAGCATGAATCCCCCTGATCTGTGTTGCGCTTGACGCGTCGCAGTCTTCCCAGGGGATGTGCAGAAACTATGGAGATCACCCGCGCCGCGTCGCGGCCACTCGCCATCGCAGCCCCGCATGTTCCAATCGGGGATTCCCGATCTGGAACTGCCATGGCCACGCTGAAACTGAAGAAAGCCGCGGGCAAGTCCGCCTCCGACAAACCGGCGCGCGCGCCATTGCGTGGTGCCGGGGCCGGCGTGCAGAAGCGCCCGACGCTGTCGCAGGCCCAGGCCGATCGCGCCGAGCGCGAGGCGCGCTACCAGGAACAACTGCGCCAGCGCTTCGGCGACCAGCCGCCGGCCGAGTTCGCGCGCCGCGGCGAGCCCTCCCGCCCGGAGCCGACCGGCCGCAAACCGCGGCCGACCGGACCATCGGGTCCGCGCCGTGACGAAGCACCCGCCCCATTCCAGTCCCAGGCCCGTCCTCCGCGCGAGCGCCGCGAGCCGCTGCCGCCGGCACGCCGCGCGGATCCGACCGCAGCGCCGCGCTCAGGCCCCAACACCGCGTTCGGCCTCCCATCGGGCCCCTCCGGACCGTCCGGCCCGCGCGACACGTCCTCGCGCAATCCGAGCCCGCGCCACGGCGTGCAGCGCGACAACGCGCCGCGCAACACCGCCTTCGGCAACAACCGCCCCGCCCCGCAGCGCTCCCAGCAGCGTTTCGAGCGCGACGACGACGAGCCGGTCTGGCACGCCGAGCAGCCCGGCAGCCTGCGCCTGTCCAAGCGCATGAGCGAGCTCGGCATCGCGTCGCGCCGCGAGGCCGACGAGTGGATCCCGAAGGGCTGGGTGCGCGTCGACGACCAGGTCGTCAAGGAACTCGGTTCGCGCGTGATGCCCGGCCAGCGCATCACCGTTGACGCCCAGGCCCGCCACCAGCAGGCGCAGCGCGTCACGGTGCTGATCAACAAGCCGGTCGGCTACGTCAGCGGCCAGGCGGAAGACGGCTACGAGCCGGCCTACGTGCTCGTGAAGCCCGAGAACCTGTGGCACGACGACAACTCCGGCACCCGCTTCCTGCACACCCACCTGCGCGGCCTCGCGCCGGCCGGGCGGCTCGACATCGATTCGGTCGGCCTGCTGGTGCTGACGCAGGACGGCCGCGTCGCCAAGCAGCTGATCGGCGAGAACAGCGAGATCGAGAAGGAGTACCTGGTGCGCGTGCAGCGCCCCGACGGCACGCGCCTGCCCGACAGCGAGCTCGCGCTGCTGAACCACGGCCTCGAGCTCGACGGCGAGCCGCTGCGCGAGGCCCAGGTCGAATGGGTCAACGACGACCAGCTGCGCTTCGTGCTGCGCGAAGGCAAGAAGCGCCAGATCCGGCGCATGTGCGAGGCGGTCGGGCTGGAGGTGCTGGGCCTCAAGCGCGTGCGCATCGGCCGCGTGATGCTGGGTGACCTGCCGGCCGGGCAGTGGCGCTACCTGCGGCCGGGCGAGGCGTTCTGAGCCTGTCGATGGCGGGCTCGTTGCCGTACACCGAACTGGCAGCGCCGTTCGGGCTGCGCGTGTGGTGGCTGYGGCTCGACGAGACGCCCGATGCCGCCGCACTCGCGACGCTGTCGGCCGACGAGGTCGCGCGCGGCCAGCGCTTCGTGTTCGAGGGCCTGCGGCGGCGCCACCTGGCGTCGCACGTCGCGCTGCGGGCCGTCCTCGCGCAGCAGACCGGCCTGCCCGCCGCCGCGCTGGTGTTCGGTGCCGGTCCGTTCGGCAAGCCCTTCCTGCACGCGCCGGCCGCCTGCGTCTTCAACCTGAGCCACAGCGACGATGTCGCGGTGATCGCGGTCGCGCCGGGCGCATCGGCGGGCACCGAGATCGGCGTGGATGTGGAGGTGCTGCGGCCGATGCGCGATGCGATCGCGCTGGCGGAACGCAATTTCACACCGGCCGAACAGCGCGCGCTGCTGGCGGCGCCACCCGAGCTGCGCGACCTCGCCTTCATGCGCGGCTGGACGCGCAAGGAGGCCTGCCTGAAGGCGATCGGCAGCGGGCTGTCGATTCCACCGGATGCGGTGGACGCCGGGCTGCAGCAGGACCTGGCCCCGCTGCAGGTCGTGCATGACGGCGCCCATCACGTGCTGCAGGTGCAATCGCTGCCGGAGCACGCCGGCACGGCACTCGCCGTTGCGCTGCGTGAAGCTAGCGCCCCGCCTTCCTGAAGGTCAGGTTGATCCGCGAGCGCCCGGTCGACGGATGCTCGCCGTCCGCGAGCGGCGCCACGCCATGGAACGCCAGCCGTGAGGCCCCGCCCCACACGACCACGTCGCCGTGCGCCAGCCGCAGCCGCTTCACCGGCGACTGCCGTTGCGTGCCCCCGAACAGGAACACCGCCGGCAGGCCCAGCGACACCGACACGATCGGTGCGCCGAAGTCCTCTTCATCGCGGTCCTGGTGCAGCGACAGCCGCGCCCCCGGTTCGTAGAAGTTGACGAGGCTCGCATCCGGCTCGAAGCCGTCGAACCCCGCGCAGGCCGCTGCATGCACGGCCAGCTCGCGAAAACTGCGCGGCATCGCCGGCCAGGCCGCGCCGGTCTGCGGATCGGTCGCCTGGTAGCGGTAGCCGCGCCGGTCGGACACCCAGCCGAGCGGCCCGCAGTTGGTCATCGCGACCGACATGCGCTGCCCGCCCGGCGTCACCAGGTGCCGCCATGGCGACGCCGCCAGCACCGGCTGCAGGTCGGCCAGCAAGGCGGGCGCACGCAGCAGCGCCAGCCGGCGCAACACCACCGCACCGTCGGCGATCACCTCCTGCGACGGCGGCGCATCGTCGATCGCATCGAACAGGTCACCGGTCATCGACGATCGGTCACTGTGCGCGCTGGAAGCCGGCGTCCGGCATGAACCAGCCGTCGCTGACCGGCTTCACCTCGAGCGTCTTCACCTCGTAGCTGTAGCTCAGCAGCGGGCCGCCCGCGGTGCCGGCCGGCTTGCCGTCGCCGCCTGTCCCACCGAGCAGGCCGCCCAGCAGGCTGCCGACGCTCGGTGCCGAGGTGTTGCCGCGCGCGGCCGACGCATCGTCGCCGCAGGCATTGCCGGCGGCCGTCCAGGCGAGCGTCATCGCCATCGGGTAGCCGCGCACCTTCTTCAGCTCGTTGCCCCAGGCCGCGGTCGTCTTCGCGTTGGCGCCGCCCAGGTTGCGCAGCAGCGCGCCCATCGAGCCGGTCACCTCCTTCGGCAGGTACTTGCCGAACGGATGCTCGCCGCCCGCTGACAGCGCCGCCGCATGGCGCGCCTGGAAGGCCTGCGTGATCGCCTGCACCTCCTTCACCGCACCCACCTCGGGCGTGGTCCACAGGTCGAGCTGCACCCGGTTGCTGTTGCGCCGGCCCTGCGGATCCTCCAGCTCCAGCACCCAGGCGAGCTGGAAGCGCTCGCTGTTGAACGCGCCGATCGCCTTGCGTTCGCCGGTGGCCACCACCTTCAGCTCGTTCTTCTTCAGCACCAGCGGGCACGACGGCTCGGACGGCTTCGACGGCTGCTCGGGCTGCTTCGGCTTGTCGGGTTGCTGCGGCTGCGCCTGCCGCGGGCAGCCGGTCAGCGGGCATTCGGTGTAGGTCTTCTTCGCGATGTTCTGCGTCCACACCAGCTTGCGGTCCAGCCGCGTGATGTCGGACGAGCGCGTGTCGCCGGCGAAGCTGCGCAGCAGCCGGTTGTCGAAACTCAGCACGCCGTCGTTGCGGCGCATGTCGGCGCGCGTCTCGGTGAGCTGCTGGCCGCGCATCACCGGCATGATGGCGCCGTCGATCGCGTAGGTGC
>NZ_JBFUGW010000399.1:0-4313 GCF_056402735.1 Rhizobacter sp. P3_C12 | reverse complement strand
GTGCGAGCGTGTCCGCCTCGGCGATCGGCACGGCCTCGGACAGCGTCGGGTCGAAGGTGGCAGGTGCGACGACGTCGGGGCCGGTCTCCTCCAGTTCGAGGAACGGGTTGGTCACCATGCTGTCGCGGATCTCCTGGACGAAATCCTGCGACGACAGCTGCAGCAGGCGCACGGCGCGCTGCAGGCGCGGCGTCAGGCCCTGGACCTGCCGCGCCTCGGTTCGAAGGGTCGGTGCATTCATTCCGCGGTCTCCTTGATGCTTGGTCTTCGACGTCCCTTGTGATCCCTGGCGGAAGCTCGTCGTAGGACGATGCCTCGCAGGGAAAACATCTCAGTCATCGCTCTGCAACACATGTGCCACCGAGGGGCGCGGGCACGCCAACTGCCGGAGGAGGAGACGGGCCTCACGGCCTTCAACTGAAAGGAATTGACCATGAGCCACGATGACATCGTCGACACCCTGAACGACCTGATCGAGACCTCGAAGGACGGCGAATTCGGCTTCCTCGCCTGCGCGAAGCACGTGCAGTCGGAAGAGCTGCGCACGCTGTTCACGCAACGCGCCAACGAATGCCGCCGCGCCGCCGAGGAACTGGCGCCGCTGGTCGCGCAGTACGGGGGCGAACCGGAAGACGACGGCACCACCGCCGGCTCGCTGCACCGCGGCTGGGTCGCGGTGCGCGGCTCGCTGGTGGGCTACACCGACCAGGCGATGCTCGACGAGTGCGAGCGCGGCGAGGACGCGGCGCTGGCCCGCTACCGCGCGGCGCTGCGCGACGACGACCTGCCGGAGCCGGTGAAGTCGGTGGTGGCGCGCATGCAGCTCGGCGTGCAGCGCAACCACGACCAGATCAAGATGCTGCGCGACCGCGAACGCGCGAAGAGCTCGTCCTGACCTGCGACTCTCGGCGGCACGTAAATGCTGCCGAGTTTCTTACCGGCGTCAGAAAACTTCACCCGGTCGAATTTGCAGAGCTTGAAGAGGGCACGTGCCGGCCAGCCAGCGCCTCCAGTACGTCAGTGATGCGGTGCCCGGCATCCGCCGGGCGCGCCGCGGCAACGGCTTCAGCTACCTCGGGCCGGACGGCCGGCCGTTGCGCGAGCGCAGCGAACTGGAGCGGATCCGGCGGCTGGCGATTCCGCCCGCGTACACGCAGGTGTGGATCTGCCCGTCGCCGCTCGGCCATGTGCAGGCCACCGGGCGCGATGCGCGTGGCCGCAAGCAGTACCGCTACCACGCCGAGTGGCGGCGGGCGCGCGATGCCGACAAGTTCGACCGCATGCTGGAATTTGGCGAGGCGCTGCCGCGCATCCGGGCCCGGGTGCAGCGCGACCTGAAGGGCGGCGGCGCGAGGCCGGGCCGCGAGACGGTGCTCGCGACCGTCGTACGCCTGCTCGACACGACGCTGGTGCGCGTGGGCAACGACGAGTACGCCCGCAGCAACGGCTCGTTCGGCCTGACGACGCTGCGCAGCCGGCATGCGCGCGTGAACGGGCGCGAGATCACGCTGCAGTTCCGCGGCAAGAGCGGCGTGCAGCACCGCGTGGCGCTCGAAGACCCGCGGGTCGCGCGCGTGGTGCGGCGCTGCCAGGCATTGCCGGGACAGGCCTTGTTCCAGTACGAGGGTGACGACGGCGAGCTGCACGGCATCGGCAGCGACGACGTCAACGACTACCTGCGCGAGGCGAGCGGGGCCGAGTTCACCGCGAAGAACTTCCGCACCTGGCATGCGAGCGTGCATGCGCTGGCGCTGCTGGGCGAGTTGCCCGGCGAACGGGCCGATGCAGCCGAAGGGAAGCGGGAGGACGAGGGCTTCACGCGCCGCGAGCTGAACGACGTGCTGGCCGACGTGGCGCAACGGCTGGGCAACACGGTGGCGGTGTGCCGCAAGTCCTACGTGCACCCGCAGGTGCTGGAGGCGACGCCGGCCCGGCTGCGCAGTGCGGCCGAGCGGCTCGCCGCCTTGCGCCGGCGCCGCGGCTGGTCGGTGGCCGAGCGGCAGCTGGTCGCCTACCTCACCGGCGACTGATCCCGGCAACCCCCCGAAAGAGCGTCCGGGCGCGCCGGGGGCGCTCGTCATAATCGCCGCCACAAGGACAGCGGTGGAGGGCCGATGAACTTCGTCTATGCGGTACTGGGCGGCCTGGTGGGGCTGGCGCTCGGCGGGCCGGCCGGTGGGCTGGTGATGCTGATCGTGACGCCGCTCGTGGTGTGGCAGATCCGCAAATCGAAGCAGGCCGAGGCGGCGGCACCGGTGCCGGCCGAGGCGGCCTGGCCCGAGATGCCGGACGAGGCGGCGGCGCCGCAGGCTGCAGCCCCGGCGGCTCCCGCCGCGACGAAGGCGCCGGATCTCGCGCAGCGCGTGGCGGCGCTGGAGCACGAGGTGAGCGCACTGCGGCTGCAGGTGCAGCGGCTGTCGGGCGGCATGGTGAGCGCCACTGCGGAACCGGTCCCGTCGCCGATCCCGGACAGCGTCCTCGAACTCGACCTCGAACCGCTCATCGAACCCCGGCCCGTACCGAGCGCTGCGGCATCGATCGAACCGGCGGTCGCGTCGATCGCCGTACCGGTACCGTCGTTGGCCGAACCTGTTCCCGCGCCGATCTTCGAGCCCGCGGTGGCGGCAGCGGCAGCTCCCGAAGAGCCCGCGACACCTGCCCCGTGGACCGAGCCGTCGCGCGCGACCCCGCCGCCGCCCGTCGAACCCGCGTTGCCGCTGCGCGACCGCCTGCCGCCATTCGTCGCGCGCTGGATCTTCGGCGGCAACACCATCGTCAAGGTGGGCGTGCTGATCCTGTTCCTGGGCCTCGCCTTCCTGCTGCGCTATGTGGCCGAGCGGGCGACGCTGCCGGTCGAGTTCCGCTATGCCGGCGTCGCGCTGGTGGGCGTCGTGATGCTGGTGCTCGGCTGGCGCCTGCGCGACCGGCGCGATGCCGCTGGCGGCCAGGGCTACGGGCTGATCCTGCAGGGCGCCGGCATCGGCGTGTTCTACCTGACGGCGCTGGCGGCCTTGCGCCTGAACGGCTTGCTGCCGCCGGGTGCGGCCTTCGCGGTGATGGCGGTCGTCGCGGTGCTGGGTGCGGCGCTCGCGGTGCTGCAGAACGCGCCATGGCTCGCCTACGTCTCGGTGGCCGAGGGCTTCCTCGCGCCGGTGCTGGTGTCCACCGGCGGCGGCAACCACGTCGCGCTGTTCAGCTACCTCGCGGTGCTCGACGTCGGCATCTTCCTGATGGCCTGGCACAAGGCCTGGCGGCCGCTGAACCTGATCGGCGCGGTCGGCACCTTCACGCTGGCCGGCGCCTGGGCGCAGGCGCACTACACCGATGCGGTGTACGCGTCGACGCAGGCCTTCCTGCTGCTGTTCTTCGTGCTGTTCACCGCGATCGGCGTGCTGTTCGCGCGGCGCGCGCTGGCGCTCGGCGACGACCCTGCCGCGACCGATCCACTGGCGCAGCGTGCGCGGCAGGCGCTGCAGCAGGTCGGGCGCGTCGACAGCGCGCTGGTGTTCGGCGTGCCGCTGGCGGCCTTCGGCCTGCAGTACCTGATGGTGAAGGACACCGACTGGGGCGCGGCCTGGTCGGCGCTCGGCTTCGCGTTCTTCTACCTCGTGATCGGCGGCGCGCTGCTGCGCAGTGCGCGCATCCGCTATGCGCTGCTCGGCGAAGCGCACGTGATCGTCGGCGTGATCTTCGCCACGCTCGCGATCCCGCTGGCGCTGGAGGGCGCGTGGACCGGTGCCACCTGGGCGGTGGAAGCGGCCGGCATGTTCTGGCTCGGCGTGCGCCAGCACCGGCTGTACACGCGGGCGTTCGCGCTCGCGGTGCTGGCCGGCGCGGTGGTGCGGCTGGTGAGCGCGTTGTCGCTCGACCTCGCGCCGGGCACGCCGCTGGTCGACGGCTCGCTGATCGGCGTGTTGCTGATGCTGGCCAGCGTGCTGGCGATGTGGCGCGTGCATCACCGCCACCCGGCTGCGCAGCGTGCGGGCTGGGAGCAGGGCAACGACATCGCGCTGCCGTGGCTCGCGGTCGCTGCGACGGCGCTGCTCGGATGGATGGTGCTGGTGCCGCTGTGGGCCTCGGTCGCGACCGCCTTGCTCGCGCTGGTGCTGGCGACGCTCGGCCACCGCTTCGCGCTGCGCGTGCTGACGGCCTGCTCGGGCGCCTTGCACCTGGTCGCGCTGGCGGGGCTGGCGGCTTCGCTGCACCTCGATCCGCTGCAGGCGCCGCGCGACGGCTGGCCGGGGCTGGTCGCGGCGCTGCTGGTCGGCGGCAGCCTGCTCGCGACGGCGTGGCTGGAGTTGCGCGCGCAACTC
>NZ_JBFUGW010000398.1:0-4341 GCF_056402735.1 Rhizobacter sp. P3_C12 | reverse complement strand
GGGTCACCCGCCGCACGCCTGCGTCACGCCGCCAGCAGCTTGTAGATCAGCTCCGGCGTGGTCGCCGCGCCGTACTTGCGCATCAGCCGCGCGCGGTACACGTCGACGGTGCGCGGGCTGATGCCCAGCCGCTTGCCGATCAGCTTGCTGGTGAGGCCCTCGATCAGCAGCGCGGCGATCTCGCGCTCGCGGGCCGTCAGCTCGGCCTTCAGGCGGCGGCGCGACGACAGGTCCTCGAAACTCCAGATGCCGGCCGCATGCGGCTGCGCCGGGTCGAGCGCGCGGCCCGACACATGGCACCAGAACAGCTCGCCGCGCTGCGGGCCGTCGACGCGTTTCATCACGCGCTCGTCGGCATACCAGCCGTTCGCATCGAGCGCCGCGACGATGCGCTCGCCGGTGCGCTCGAACTCCTCGTGCGTGGGGTACAGCATCTCGAACGACTGGCCCACGAGCTGGTCGCGCGCCGCGCCGAACATCGCGAGCACCTGCTGGTTGCAGTCGACCATCAGCCGGTTGCGCGACAGCACCAGGCCGACAGGGGCGAGGTCGAAGGCGGTGCGGTAGTCGAGGGTGGGCATGGTGGCGAAAGTCACTGCGTCGAGTCGCATGTTACGAGCTGCACCCTTCTATGATCGGCAGGAGGCGCGGCGAGGTCGCGCGCAGGGAGCGGCGATGGCAGGCGCGAGGGTACCGGCGACAGGGCATATCGTGAGCACGGCTGGCGCGACAGGCGTCAGCATCGTGGGCAGCGTGCTGTACGTCAACAAGGTGGGCAGCGATGGCTGGCTGCAGGCCAAGGCAGACACCGGCGGGCTCGTGCCGCTGGCCAAGTACACCAAGCTGAAGGCGACGCGCACTGACAGCGGCCGCACCTTCTTCAAGGTGCTGGACGGCCCGAGCACCGGCCAGGTGCTGAGCCTCGGCGACGCGAATGCCAGGGAGTACCTMGGCACGAAGGCGCCGGCGCAGTCGCTGGCGCAGATCGTCGTCACCTACGGCCACTACGTCGAGGCCTGGTACTCGCCGGTGCGCAAGCAGAACTTCCAGCAGCAATTGGCCACGCTGGAAGTCGGCAGCATCAAGATCCAGGTGACGATGAACTCCGACTGGAGCGGCAGGTTCTACCCGCTGCCCGCCGGCGACTACACCGTGCTGCTGCCCGATGCGCCGCACAACAAGGACATGACGCGCTACTACCGCGAAGGCGCGCCGAACCTCAGGTACGACCAGGTCTGGTTCCCGATCAAGTACGGCGACAACAGCCGCTATGTGCACGTCGGCAACGTCTCGGACGGCTGCGTCACCGTGGTCGACCTGGATCGCTGGAACGACGTTCACGAAGCGCTGGTCAGCCACCGCGGGCCGGACGGGCTCAGCGTGGCCAAGCTCACCGTCCGGGGCACGCCGGAGAAGGCCCGATGAAGGCCTCGATGCGGCGGTGGGTGCTGTGTGCGGCTGCGCTGGCCGGCACGGTGGGCCTGCCACTGATCGTCTCTGCAGACGGCCCGCCGATCTCGGCGGAAGCCGCACGCGCGCTGGCGAACATCGAATCCGATCGCGGCAAGCGCACGGCCGAAGACCGGCGCGCCGCCGAGCGCTTGACCGCCGAGGGCGATCGCGCCTATCGCAAGCAGGACTACGACGCCGCGTACCGGGCCTACTTCAATGCCTACCCCAACTTCCCGACCGCGTACGCCTACCTGCTGGCCGGCGATGCCCGGTGGCGATCGGCGGTGCAGTTCCAGGAGCGCCGCGCCGGGCAGCCGGCACCCGACGGGTCGACCTGCCTCGAAGCGAACCATCGGTTCGCGCGCGAGCTGACGATGGACGTGGCGAACCACTACGAAGTCGGCCTGGCGCTGGCGCAGCGCGACAGCGCATTCCAGCGCAAGCATCCCGACCTGGCGGGCAGGGCGCGCGCCTCCGCATCGTGCCTGCAGGCGGTGGCCGCGCAGGCCGAGACGGCGGCGCCGCGCTCCTGCGTCGACATCCCGAGGCTGCGCGCCTGCCTGGGCGAGCCGCTTCTGAAGTGAGGCAGCCGCTGCCCGCAAGCTGCAGCGGCTATACGCCGAACACGGTCAGCAGTTGATCCAAGGTCGGGACGCGAGCGCGTGCTGCATCCAGCACGGCGCGCGGGAAATGCCTGGTGAAAACGGCCGGATCATGGGCCGGCAGGCCGAACAGTCGCTCGAACTCACGCTTGTGCTGCGGACTGCGGCGTTCTGCGGCGCGTCCCACGATGTCCAGCAACCATGCTTCGCAGCACGGGTCTGACTCGACGACCTGGATGGATTTCACCCTGGCCTTCTTGCGCACTGCATCGGTCCATCCTTCATCCGTGTCCAGCAAGGCGGCGCAAAGGTCGTAGGCGGCATTGGCGCTGGCGCGGACAGCGCACTCGACCACGTGGCCCGCTCCCTTGCCATGGGCATTCCTGATGGTGACGCTGAAGCCCTGGCCACCGTGGGTGTAGAGCTTGCGCAGGTGGCGCAGCAGCACTTCCTCCGCGTCGCCTTCGCCCATCAGCAGTGCGGTTCGACGAACGGTGCGAACCACCGGGCGAGAGCCAGTCATGCGCCAGGGCATCAGAGCTGCGGAACCGCGCCCAGCGCGCCTGCCATGTACTTGGCATAGAGGTTGTCGTCCGAGCGCAGGCCCTTGATGGAATCGCCGCGGTAGGCCTGGCTGACGCAATCGCGCTTTTCAACGAACAGCATCTGGGCCTTGCTCAGGATCGTCAACACGTGAGGGGCGTGAAGGCTGAAGAGCAGCTGGGCCTGGTGAGGGTTGGTCACGGGGCTCGCGAAAAGTGACAGCAAGGGCTCGAGCATGTGCGGATGCAAGTCGGCATCCAGTTCATCGATCAACGCAACGCCACCGGTGTTCAGCAAGGGAAGCAGGCGTGACAGGAGAACGAATGCCGCCTGCGTACCGCTCGACTCCTGATGGAAATTCAATCGATGAAGCTGGCCATCGGGCTTGGCATGCACGCCGAACGGCAACCACTGCTCCGACTTGCTTCCATCGGCCGGGTCGGTCTGCTCGAAGCGGCGCAGTTCCACATCGGTCAGTCCCAGGTCCCAGTCCTGGATCAGCGACGACATCTGCAGGTAGAGCCGCTGCTCGGAAGCGAAGACTTGTGCCGCTGAAGTCAGTTGTGCCGAATTGAACCGCCTGCCTCCCCGTGCATCGATGTTCGTGTTGAGGTTGAAGTTGGTGATGCGCTCGGCCACCTCCACGCTGTACTGGCGGGCCGTGGAGACAAGGGAGGCGTTTGGGCGCACCCTTGCCGCCTCTGCCGGCGGCATGCCGAAGCCCTGCTGCCTGACCTTGTAGCCATCCTGCGCATCGAGCTCACGTGTGAACACATAGTTGAAGCGGGTCTGCTTGCGATACAGCGCTTCAAAGATCACTCGCTGGGCCGTGGCATGGAGCTCGTAGCGCCAGAGCGTGCCCTCAACGTCTTCCGCTTCCACCTCGATCTCTGTGGGTTCTGCTTCGTGAGCGAAGTGAGGTTCCAGCGGAAGAGGGGCATCCGGCTTGGATTGGAAGGAGCGGGACATGAACCATGCGGCAAAGGCGAGTGGTTTCAGCACCCGCGTCTTGCCCGCACCGTTCGCGCCCATGACACCAAGAGCCGTGCTCAATCTCTGGCCGCTTTTCGGGGTGACCTCCCAGCCCCGCGATGCTGCCTTGTCGCTCAGCTTCAGCGACACCTCAGTGCGCTCGACAAAGCTCTCGAAATTCTTGAAGGCGTAGCTGTGCAACATGGCTTTTTGCTTCTGGAAAAAGCAAATAATGCCATCATTCAACAGGATTTTGTTGAAAGTCGACTTATGTTGGGGGCTGAATGCTCATCCCGGTCTGACATGCACCGCGACCCCGCCCAGCACCGCATTGCCCGACAGCGGGTCGCGCAGCGCATCGTCCAGCACCGCATTGAGGTTCGCGCCGGGGCGTTCGGCGGCCACCGCGAGGCGGGCCCCCGGCAGCGCATGACCCCAGCCGTGCGGCAGGCTGATCACGCCGGGCATCACCTCGTCGCTGACCTCCACCTGCACGTCGATCGACTGATCCCGCGCACCGGCGATGCGCGCCTGCCCGCCGTGCTGCAGGCCCCAGCGCGCGGCGTCCTGCGGGTGGACCAGCGCGGTGCAGCGGAACGGGCCTTTCGCGAGCGTCGGCAGGTTGTGCATCCAGCTGTTGTTCGAGCGCACCTGGCGGCGGCCGATGATCACCGCATCGGAAGGGCCGGTCCGCGCATCGGCGGCCACGCGCTGCAGGTCGTCGAGCAGGCGTTGCGGCGCCAGCTCGATGCAGCCCGACGGCGTGCGCAGC
>NZ_JBFUGW010000397.1:0-4371 GCF_056402735.1 Rhizobacter sp. P3_C12 | reverse complement strand
GCGTGGCACCGATGACGCCCGGGAACAGCTGAGCGAACAAGGTGATGCTCGCGTGCAGGTCGCCTTCAGCGGCGGCATGCGACAGCCGGCGCAAGGCCGGCAGGTCGGGCACGGCCCGGGCAAGCCGGCCCACCGATTGCCCATCGGTGATGAAGACATCGCAAGACCCGGTGTCGTCCAGGCGCGCCGTGACATGGAACGGCGGCAGATCGTGTGCTCGCGCACTGCGCATTCAAACTTCCCCCTGGGGGAAATCTAACCGCAAACGCGCCTGTCTGACACACTTTGCTACACGCCATCCGCCGGACTGTCGATCAGTTCCGCTTGCGCTGTCATCCCCAATGTGTCGGATGGGTTGGAACCGGTACCGGCGTCGGCTCTCCGCGCATACCATGCGCAACACATTGGCGCGCCAGGGAGGTATGGCCCTTGGAATCGGCATCGTCTGAGCGCCCGGCCCTGCCGTGGTGGCGAACGGCGCAGCTCGCGCTGTGGCTGATCGTGGCCGGTGCCACCGCCTTCGGCGTGACCGCCGGTGCCGGCTACCGCGGCCTGCAGGACCTGGCCGCCCAGGCCCAGGAGCGCCGGCGCGACGAGCAGACGCTCGGGCTGATCGACAAGACGCTCACGCTGCTGCTCGACATCGAGACCGGCCAGCGCGGCTACCTGCTCAGCGGCAGCACCGAAAGCCTGGCGCCGTACGAGCGGGGCAAGGCGAAGTTCCCCGACACCTATGCCGACCTGATGCAGCACCTGGCCACGCCGTCGGGGCCGCACGGTGACTTCGCCACCATCCGCCAGCGCATCGACGACCTGGTGCAGCGCCGCATCGCGCTCGCCGATGCCCATGTGCTGAAGCGCCGCAGCGGCGAGGTGGAACCCGCCGGCGCCGGCACCGACCTGGACGGCAAGCTCGCGATGGATGCGATCCGCGCCGAGTTCGAGGCGCTCGCCACCGTGCGGCGCGAGCACGTGATCCGGCGCGACGCCGATGCCGCGCGGCTGCAGGCGCGCACCGCGGCGCTGATCGTCGCGCTGGCGGCCGGTGGCTGCGCGCTGATCATCGGCGCGCTGTGGCTGCTGGCCGACGAGCAGCGCCGCCGCGACCGCGCCGAGGATTCGCTGCGGCGCTTCAGCCGCATGCTCGAGAGCATGGTCGACGACCGCACCGAGGAAGTGCGCTCGGCACGCGACCGGCTGCAGTCGTTCGCGAAGCAGCTGGACGACAGCATCGAGGCCGAGCGCCGGCGCCTGGCCCGCGAGGTGCACGACCAGTTCGGGCAGATCGTCACCGGCACCAAGCTGGTGGTGCAGCAGCTGGCGCGCGACCACCCCGAGCTGCCGGGCGACAAGCTGGCCCAGCTGACCGGCATGCTCGACGAATCGATCGTCATCGCGCGGCGCATCGCGACCGAGCTGCGCCCGCCGCTGCTCGACGACCTGGGCTTCGGGGCGGCGGTGTCGCACTTCGCCGAGCGGCTGACGCGGCCGGGGCAGCTGGAGGTCACGGCCGAGATCGACGACGACGAGCAGCTGGAGAGCGACCGCGCGAACCAGTTGTTCCGCATCGTCCAGGAGGCGACGACCAATGCGCTGCGGCATGCGCAGGCGACGCGCGTCTCGATCACCGGCTGCGAGTTCCGCGGCCTGTACGTGCTGCGCATCAGCGACAACGGCATCGGCCCGCAGCCGGTGCGCGCCGACGCGAGCGGCCTGCGCAACATGCGCGAACGCGCCGCGATGGTCGGCGGCGCGTTCGAGTTCGGGCCGGGGCCGGACGGCGGTTCGGAGGTGGTCGCCCGCATCCCGCTGCAGCAACCCGCCCGCGTGGAGGAAGCATGGCCGGCATGAAGGTGCTGATCGTCGACGACCACCCGATCATGCGGCTGGGCGTGCGCCAGCTGATCCTCGGCGCCTGGCCGGACGCCCATGTCGAGGAGGCGACGACGCTCGCGCAGGCCTGCGAGACGTTCAAGGCCTTCTCGCCCGGCTTCGTCGTGCTCGACATGGGGCTGCCCGACACCACCGGCACCGAAGGCGCCAGCCGGATGCTGCAGCTGGCCGGGCCGGTGCCGATCCTGGTGCTGAGCTTCAACGTGGAAGCCGCCTACGCCGCGCGGCTGCTGAAGATGGGGGTCGCCGGCTACCTGCCGAAGGACCGGGCCGGCGACGAGCTGGTGACCGCGCTGCGGCGCATCGGCGAGGGTCGCCGCTACGTGACCGAGGCCGCCGCCGACCACCTGGTCGACCTGCTGGGCGGGCGTTCCGCCGCCGGCGAGCCACACGAGCAGCTCTCGGCCCAGGAGCTGCGGGTGATGCAGCTGATCGCCGCCGGCAAGGCGCCGGCCGAGATCGCGCAGCTGATGGGGCTGTCGGTGAAGACGGTGGGCACCTACCGGGCACGGATGCTGGAGAAGACCGGCTGGAAGAACAACACCGAACTGACGAAGTACTGCGTGGCCCGCGGGCTGACGGATCCGGGCTGACGTGTAGGCAATCGCCCTCCATCCGATCGATACGGCGTCCGGTTCACACGCCTCGCGCCCCGGTTTACGCTGCCCGGATGCCGCTGAACGTCGTCATCGTCGAAGACTCGGAGCTGATCCAGACATGGCTGGAGCGGCTGCTGATGGCCATCCCGGGCGTCAGCGTGGTGGGCATCGCCGCGGCCGAGGACGAGGCCATCGAGATGATCGAGCGMCTGCGCCCCGGCGTCGTGACGCTGGACGTCGCCCTGTYGCCCGGCAACGGCTTCAACGTGCTGAAGGCGCTGCGCGACAGGGGCAACGACTGCAAGGCGCTGGTGCTGACCAACCAGGACCTGGCCGGGCTGCGGCCGACCGCGCAGAAATACGGCGCAGACGGGCTGTACGACAAGAGCCTGGACGCGGCGACGGTGATCGAGCGCGTGCGGCAGTGGGCGAGCCTTCCCGAAGGTTGACAGGCCCTAGAAGCTCTCCTTGACCTCGACGACGAACTGCGCCTTCTTGATCGAGCGGTCGCCGTCCAGCGGGAACGCGACATCGACGTGGATCACGTTGCCGAGCGAGGTGCGGCTGTTGCCCAGGCGCAGCCCGAAGCCCACGTCCCTCAGCAGCTTGTGCGAAGCGTCCGGCACCGCGYCCTGCCCCCAGGTGCGGCCCATGTCGTAGAACACCGCGCCGCCGACGTTGAAGAGCCGGAACGGGTACCAGTTCGTGAACACGCGCTGCTCGGTCGTGAACAGCCAGCGGCCGTCGCCGCTCTGGTAGCGCAGCGGGTAGCCACGCAGGCCGTTGTCGCCGCCGAGCAGCACCTGCTGGCYGTCGTCGAGCCGCACGCCGCGCTGCGCCGACAGGTCCATGAAGAAGCTGCGGCGCGGCGACTGCCGCAGGTAGTAGCGGCCCTCCGCCTTGAACAGCGAGTTCTGCAGCTGTCCGTCCTCGACGCGGCCGAGCGCCGAGCCGGCGAGCAGCAGCGTCTGCCGCGGCGTCAGCGCATGGCCCACCGTCGCAGCCAGCGAGAACACCGTGGCGCGCCGGTCCGCGCCGAGGCCCGGCAGCGATTCACCCAGCTTGCCGGTGACGTGCCAGCCGAGCGACACGTCCTCGGTCTTGCCGATCTGGTCCTGGTTGCGCACCTCGCTGAAGGCGTCCTGGATCAGCTCGAAGCCGATCCACGGGTACACCAGTGTGCGTTCGGTGCCGGGCGGCGGCGCCTCGTTCGGCGGCACGACCAGCGTCGCGCGGTGTTCGTCGTACGCCAGGCCGGCGGTCCAGCGCGTCACCCAGCCGTCCTGCAGGCCGGCGGACCAGCCGCCATACACCGACATCGTGCGCTCGCGCACGTCGAGCTGGCGGATCACGTCGCCGCGGTCGTAGACGGAATCGACCCGCGCCTCGTCGCGCACCTGCGAACCGGCGGTCCATGAGGTGTCGAGCGCATAGAACGGCCGCTTGACGGCCAGCGCGTGCACATGGCCGTCGCTGTTGTTGGAGTACTGGGCCTGCAGGTCCCACCAGCTGTCGAGCACGTGGTTGTCGTGGTAGCTCAGCGTCTTGCTGCTGCGGTCGACCTCGGACTTGAACGAGAAGCCGAGCTCCTTGCCGAGGCCGAGCAGGTTGGCGTCTTCCAGGCTGAAGCCGCTGCTGTTCTTGCCGCCCGAGCGGCCGAGCGACACGCCGGGATTCAGCGTCCACACGTCCTGCGTCACCACCTCGAGGTCGACGATGCCGTCGTGCAGCGCGACTGGCCGGATGTGGGCATCGCGGAAGTACGACTCGCGGCGCAGGATGCGCTCCGACTCGCGCAGCAGCCGCGGATCGTAGGGCTCGCCGGGCTTGAACAGCAGGTGCGACGCGACCACCGATTCACGCGTCAGCAGGTGCAGCT
>NZ_JBFUGW010000396.1:0-4383 GCF_056402735.1 Rhizobacter sp. P3_C12 | reverse complement strand
GCAGCGGGCCCAGCGCGCCGGCCGCGCCGCCGCCCGCGCCGACCACCAGCACGCGCTGCCCGGCGAGCGCGCGTTCGGCATTGCGTTCGATGTCGCGCACCAGGCCGCAGCCGTCGGCGTTGTCGGCCAGCCAGCCGTCGCGCTCGTCGAAGCGCAGGATGTTGGCGGCCCCGGCCAGCGCCGCGCGGTCGGTGCGCCGTGCCGCCAGGTCGAAGGCGTCGAACTTGAACGGCACCGTGACGTTGCAGCCGCGCCCGCCTTCGTCGGCGAAGCGGCGCACGGTGTCGGCGAAGCCGTCCAGCGGGCACAGCAGCCGGTCGTAGTGCAGCGCCTGGCCGGTCTGTTCGGCGAAGCGCGCGTGGATGAACGGCGACTGGCTGTGCTGCACCGGATTGCCGGCGACGACGTAGCGGTCCATGGGTGTGTCTCGTCTCGGCGCGCCTCAGCGCGTCTCGGGGGCGCTCAGCGTGGTCTCGAGGCCTTCTTCGCGGGTGAAGCGGAAGCGCGAGGTGATCACCAGCTGGTCGGCGCGCTTGCGCATCTCGGTGCTGAACTGGCCGAACGGCGCGGCCGCGCGCACGATGGCCTGGGCGCGCTTGTCGAGCAGCGGCGACTTCGACGGCCGCACGATCTCGGTCTCCAGCACGCGGCCGGCGGCATCGATCGTGATCACCATCATCAGCTCGCCGTAGATCTTCTTGCCCTGCGACTCGGGGAAGTTGCGGGTGCCGCGGTCCTCGATCTTGCGGCGCAGCGAGTCGTAGTAGATCGCGTACAGCTCCTCGCGCGTGGCCGGGCTGATGTAGCGCTTCTTCGGCCGCGAGTTCTCTTCATTGATGCGCTTTTCGATCTCGGCCAGCAGCTGCATCAGCTGGCGGCGGCGCTCCTCCTGCGCGCGCGCCTGCGGATCGCCGCGGTCGCGCTTCGGGTCGGGGGCCGGCAGGTAGGCCAGCTCGCGGCGCACCTGCGCGAGCAGCTGCTGCTGGGTTTCCTGCAGCTGCTCGATCTGCTTGTGGGCTTCGTCGGCCGAGTCGCCGAGCTCGATCAGCGCCGACGACGGCAGCGGCGAGGTGGCGCGGCCGCGCTCGGCCTCGCCGCCGCCGGCCAGGTTGCGCTGCGCGATCGCCTGCGGCTTGACCGGGGCCTCGGCCGAGCTGCCGTTGACGAGGATCACCTCCAGCGGCGTGTCCTGGAACACGCGGTTGAAGCCCTCCGGGTCGACGAAGCGCACCACCAGCAACAGGGCATGCACGCCGATCGACACCGCGAGCGCGATCTGCAGGGTGGAGAACTTCTTCAGCATCGGTCTCTCAGGCGGCAGGGGTGGCGGCGGTGGCCGCATCGGAGGAGGGAGCTTCTTCGTCGCCTGCATCGGCGGCCACGTCGATCGCGAGCGTCAGCGGACCGGCGGCCACCTCCTCGCTGTCGGCCTCGGCATCCTCGACGACCGCGTCATCGGCCGAGGTGTCCGGATCGTCGATGCGCGACAGCACGCTCGCATGCACGTCCAGCGTCAGCAGGTCGGTGCCGGTGATGCGCACCTTCACGCGCGCGCCGCGCGGCAGCCGGTCGGCGCCGACCGCGCGGAACACGAGCGGCAGCGTGTCGGCGCGCACCAGGCCTTCCTTCATGACCGCGGCGTCGAGTTCGGCGATGCCGTTCTGCTCCAGGTACTTCAGCGTCCAGTAGCGCTCGATGCCCGACTGGAAGCCGTTGTAGGCGCTGTAGGCCGCATCGAAGCTGGAGATCACCGAGAACAGCGCGGCATCCTTCGGCTTGAACGGCGCGGCCAGCGCCGCGGTGCGGCCGTGGCGCGCGCAGGCGACGATCTGCCACTGGTTCAGCAGGTCGACATAGCGGCGCAGCGGCGACGTGGCCCAGGTGTACTGCGCGACGCCCATGCCGGCGTGCGGCGCGGCCTTGGTGCCCATGCGCACCTTGACGCCCGGCGCCATGCTGGCCTGGCTGCGGTAGATGCCGGGCACGCCGAGCTCGTTGAGCCAGCCGCCCCAGGTGCTGTTGGCGAGGATCATCGCCTCGGCGACGATCAGGTCGAGCGGCGAGCCGCGCTGGCGCGTGCCGATGCTGACGCGCTCGTGGCCCTGCGGCTCGGCGCCGTCATTGCCGTCGAGCTTGAAGTTGTAGTCGGCGCGGTTGAACAGCTCCGGCTTGCCGCGCACCTGCTCGCGGCCGGCCTTCAGGTGGCGGGCCAGGCGGAAGCAGAACGCGAGTTGCGGCGCGAACTCGTAGCCCGCCGGCGCCTCGCCGAGCAGCGTGGCCTCGGTGATCACCGCGTCGAGCTGGTCGTGGCGCAGGTTGGCGGCGATCGGCACCCGCTCGAGCTTCGTCTCGCTGCCGGTCACCTTCAGCGTGGCCTCGTCGAAGCTGACGTACAGCGACACGGCCGGGCAGTCGCGCCCGGCCTGCAGCGTGTAGGCCTGCACCACGTCGTCGGGCAGCATCGTCAGCTTGTAGCCCGGCATGTAGACGGTCGACAGCCGGTCGCGCGCGACCTTGTCGACCGGGCTGTCGGGCGCGATCGCGAGGCTGGGCGCCGCGATGTGCACGCCGAACACCACGGTGCCGCTGCCCAGGCCCTGCACCGACAGCGCGTCGTCGATCTCGGTGGTCTGCGAATCGTCGATCGAGAACGCCTGCACGGCCGCGACCGGCAGGTCGTCCTTGATGGCCGGGGCCGACAGCGGCGGGAAGGCCGTGCCCTTCGGGAAGTTCTCGAACAGGAAGCGCCGCCAGTGGAACTGGTACGGCGAATCGATCGCGCCGGCGGCGGTCAGCAGGTCGAGCGGCGCCTTCTGCGCGCGGCGCGAGGCCTCGACGACGGCCTTGTACTCGGCGGCGTTCTTGTCGGGGCGGAACAGGATCTTGTAGAGCTGCTCGCGCACCGGCGCCGGGCACTGGCCGGCCGCCAGCTCGGCGGCCCAGGCCTCGATCTGCGCGGCCAGCAGCTTCTTGCGCTCGATGCCGAGCAGCGCGGCCTTCACGATCTCTTCCGGCGCTTTCTTGAACTGGCCCTTGCCGAGGCGGCGGAAGTAGTGCGGCGCCTCGAACAGCCGGAACAGCGCGGCGGCCTGCTTCTCGACGCCGGCCTTGCTGTCGAAGTAGTCGCGCGCCAGGTCGGCGAAGCCGAACTCGGCATCGGGCGCGAATTCCCAGGCCAGGTCGAGGTCGATCTCGCGGGCGAGCCGCTGGCCCTCGGCGATCAGCTCGGCCGGCAGCGGTTTCTCGAACTTCAGCAGCACGTTGGCTGCCTTCACCTTCACGCGCTTGCCCGAATCGAGCTCGATCTGCATCGAGCTGTCGGCTTCGGTCATCACGCGGCCGGCGAGGAACTTGCCGGCGTCATCGAACAGTGCATACATGGGGTGGGATTGTCGCGGAAAGCTCGGCCGATCCCGGTCAGGGCGAGGCGCCAAGCTGCAGGAAATGCATCAGGTGGGGCAGGTGTTCGTCGAACCCGCTCAGCGCATGGTCGCTGCCCTCGACGATGCGCAGGTGGGCGCCGCGGTAGCGCTCGCTCATCTCGCGCCAGTCGAGCACCTCGTCGCCGGTGGCGATCACCGCGAAGTAGCGCGACGGTTTGGCGAGCGTGCCCGGCGTCATCGTGCGCAGCTGCTCGACGTAGGCCGGCACGAAGAAGAAGCGCTCCTCGCTGTGCCAGGCCTTCGTCTCGCCGATGTGGCCGGCCAGGTCGCGGGCCGGGTCGACGGCCGGGTTCAGCAGCACCGCCGGGCAGCCGAGCTGCTCGGCCAGCACCGTGGCATAGAAGCCGCCGAGCGAGCTGCCGATGATCGCCAGGCGGTCGTGCGGCCAGCCCGCCAGCTCGGCCTGCAGGCCCTCGATCGCCTCCTGCGGCGACGGCGGCAGCTGCGGGCACCACCAGCGCACGCGCGGTGCATGGCGCTTCACCCAGGCCTCGACCTGGCGCGCCTTGGTGGACTGCGGTGACGAACGGAATCCGTGCAGGTAGAGGAGGTGGGTGGTCATGAAGCGTGAGGAATGCACATCCGGCGCGCATGGCTCGCCGGCCTGCGGGTTTCCGATCGGCTGGGGCACGGAACCTGCAAAGCGCGACGGAGTCTAGCTCGGCGTTCCACGGGGTGGACGCCCGGCGCAACGCTCTACACTTTGTTTCCACGCGGCCTCCATCCGACGACCGCCCCCGGCCCCTCCAGTCGCTTCCCACAAGGACACCGTTGACGTGAAAGATGACTCCCTGATCCTGTCGAGATCCGGCGCGCCTGCGGGCCTGTCGCTGGTGCTGTCCGGCCTGCTGCTGCAAGGCTGCGTCACCACGGTGCAACCGGCCGCACCGCCGGTCGTCGTGATCGCCCCGGCCGGGGCCGCGTCGGCGCCGGTCAGCGC
>NZ_JBFUGW010000395.1:0-4392 GCF_056402735.1 Rhizobacter sp. P3_C12 | reverse complement strand
AACAGCATGCGGTGAAGTTCAATGGCGTCGGCCTGGGACTGGGCCTTGCGGTGGTGCGCGAGCTAGCCGAAGCCCATGGCGGCAGCGTCGAGGCGAGCAGCGCCGGGCTTGGGCAGGGCAGCCGCTTCGTCGTCAGGATCCCGATTCGCGATGGAAGACGCTGGGCCGAGGCTTCATCACAGGCACCGCTTCGCGGCCTGCCTCGTCAGATTTGAGGCTTGAGGAGAAACTGCCCCCAAGCTGGTACTCGGTGGTGGCCGCCGGTGAGGGTTCGACTTTCGGAATCTAGGGACGCCAACCGCTGCGTTGGCGCAGCTCACCATCGATCGCTGGACTTATGCGCTCCGCCAGGGTCACATAGGCGGCAGCATCAGTGCGGGTTTGCAACTGTCGTCGACTGTCACTCGGGATCTTCGTGAGGTACTGAACTTGTCTACTGCCGCCCCTACAAAGTAGACGCCGATTCCACGAGCATGGGCGCATGAGCACCCCTGCCTCCACGATGCTGGCCGCCTACCTGCAGGCCGAAACCGATGTTCTTCTCGGCAAGGAAGCGCGCCTCGGCGACCGCGTTTTCCGCAGCGAAGACCTGTCCGAGATCCGGGCTGGCCGCAAAGAGTGGGAAGGGCGCGTCGCGGCTGAGCGCGGGCAGGCCGCCGGCGTGCCGACCATCGGCGGTTTGCGCTTCGCCGTCGCGCGTCTCGACCAATGACCGCACGCCTCAACGCTGTCGACCGCCTAGTCGCATGGATGGACCCGCAGCGCGGCCTGGCCCGCCTGCGTGGTCGAACGCTGCTGGCTCACTACGAGGCCGCCCGGCCGAACCCACAGCGCRAGTTCCGCCGTGACGGGGGCTCGCCCAATCAACTGGTGGAAAAGGGCGCCGTGCCGCTTCGCAACCAGATGCGCTACCTCGACCGCAATCACGACTTGGTCGTCGGCTCGCTGGACGTGCTGGTGAACAACACGGTCGGTGCGCAAGGCATTGGCGTCGAGTTCCAGCCGCGCACGCGCACCGGCGAGATCCACACCGACTACGCGAAGGCGTTGTCGTCCGCCTGGCGCGATTGGCAGCGCCGCCCCGAGGTCCGCTGGCAACACAGCTACGCGCGCTGCCAGCGCCTGCTCGCCCGCACGCTGTACCGCGATGGCGAAGCCTTCGCGCAGCGCGTGACGGGGCGCATGCCCGGCCTGGATCACGGGACCGACGTACCGTACTCGCTCGAGCTGTTCGAGGCGGACATGGTGCCGATGGACTACTCCGACGAGTCCCGTGGCATCAAGCAGGGTATCCAGCGCAACACCTGGGGTCGCCCGACCGGGTACTGGCTGTACAAGGGTCACCCCAGCGAGACGATCTCCCTGCGGCCGGACTTGAAAGTGATTCCGGCGGCTCGCATGCTGCACTTGGCGCACCTGCAGCGCATCGGCCAACTGCGCGGTGTGACCCGTTACGCCAGCGTCATCGGCCGCATCGAGGACATCAAAGACTACGAGGAGTCCGAGCGCATCGCCGCCAAGGTCGCGGCCATGCTGACGGGCTACGTGAAGCGCCAGGCGCCCGACGGCGGCGGCTACGAAGGCCCGCTGAAGGACGACAACGGCAACGACATCCATCGCCAGATCGCGCTGTCCCCCGGCACCATCATCGACACGCTGGCCGTCGGCGAAGAGATCGGCCTGATCGACAGCAAGCGCCCGAACCCGAACCTGATCACCTTCCGCAACGGGCAGCTGCGCGCGTTCGCCGCCGGCATCAGCGCGAGCTACTCCAGCGTCAGCCGCAACTACGACGGCACCTACAGCAGTCAGCGCCAGGAACTCGTCGAGCAGTGGGTGCACTACGCGTGCTTGACTGACGACTTCGTCGGCATGGCCGTGCAGCCGGTTGTCGAGGATTTCATTCAGGCGGCCGATTATTCCGGTGTCGTGCCGTGCCCAAAGGATGTGATGCCCGGCACCGCGAATGACGTGCTCTACGTCGCGCCGTCGATGCCGTGGATCGACATGGCCAAGGAAGCCACGGCCTGGCTGACGCTGAGCCAAGCCGGCTTCATCAGCGAGGTCGAGGTGATCCGCAAGGCCGGGCGGAACCCCGACACCGTGCTCGAACAGGTCGCCGAGTGGCGCCGCAAGGTCAAGGAGAAAGACCTGCGCTTCAGCAGCGATGTGACGAACCAGAACGCGAGCGGCTTGCCCAGCCCGCCGAAGCAGGGCGACGCCCCATCCCCATCCAACACCGACGACCAGGAGGACAACGCCGATGAATGATCCCCGTGCCCTGACCGATGCCGACATGCAGCGCATCGCCGAGAAGCTCGCTGCGCAGCTCGTGACCCAGCTCGGTGACGAGCGCACCGCGCAGCGCTTGGTCGATGTATGGGGCGGCTACGTCGACCGCCAGCTCGGCAAAGGCCTGCGGCGCTTCGCGATGTACGCGGTGATGGCGCTCCTCGGCCTGGGGGCCATCAAGTTCGATTGGTTCAGTCGCCTTCTCAGCAAGTGACCGCCAGCTCGGAACGACTCCAAAAATCACGACGACCTCAAAGAGGCCAGAGGCAGAACAGGGACGACAGCGAATGGACTTCAACCTAGCGTACGAAACCGTGCTCGGCAAGGAAGCCGGCTTCAGCGACGACCCGCTCGACAGCGGCGGCCAGACGAAGTACGGCATCACCGAGGTGGTGGCACGTGCCTTCGGCTATGCCGGCCCGATGAACCTGCTCGGCTTCGACCAGGCAAAGGCGATCTACCGCAGCCGGTACTGGGACGCGCTGCAGCTCGACCAGGTCGCGAGCGCGGCACCAGCCGTGGCTGGCGAGCTGTTCGACACCGCGGTGAACCAGGGCACCGACCAGGCGGCCACCTTCCTGCAACGCACGCTCAACGTGCTGAACAAGGAAGGCAGCTGGTACCCCGACGTGAAGGCGGACGGACGCATCGGCCCAATGACGATCGCAGCGCTGCGGGAGTACGTGCGCCGCCGCGGCGCCGAGGGGCAGGTGGTGCTGCTGCGTGCGCTCAACGCGCTGCAGGGTGCCTTCTATGTCGAGCTGGCTGAGCGACGCGCGAAGGATGAAGCCTTCGTTTACGGCTGGCTGCTGAACCGCGTGGAGATCGCGGCCGCGGTGGGAGGCAAGGCCTGATGGACCCGATCAGCACCGCATTCGCGCTCGCGCAGTTCGTGCCGGGCATCCTGAAGTGGATCACCGGCAGCGACCAGGCCGAGCAAGCCGCCAGCATCGTGATCGACATCGCCAAGCAGGTCACCGGCAAGGACAGCGGCCAGGCCGCTTTGAGCGCGATCCAGGCCGATCCTGCGGCACTGCTGGCCTTCCGCCAGGCGGTGATCGCAGCAGAGGCCGATCTCGACAAGGCCTTCCTCGCTGATCGGCAGGACGCCCGCAAGCGCGACGTGCAGCTTGCCCAGCTCGGCCGGACGACCAGGCGCGCGGACCTGATGATCGTCGGCGACGTGATCGGCATGCTGGCCTGCCTGTCGGCGATGGTCTTCGTGACCTGGCTCGGCGTGACGAAGGGCGGCGACGTGAACCCACTGATCATGGCCCTGAACGGCCCTCTGGGCATGCTGACCCAGCAATTCGCCAACGGCCTGCGCGATGCACACCAGTTCGAGTTCGGATCGAGCCGCGGGTCTGCCGAGAAGACCGAACTCCTCGCCCGCGCACCGGCCGTGAAGTAGCTGCCGGCCGCCAGTTCCCCGGCTGTGCAGGCGTCTGCACAGCCTCAAAAAGACAGGGCGACCGCCGTTGTGTTGGAGCACTCCGGCGGCCACCAAACCCACAGACCTTTCCTGTGAGCCCAGCCAAGGCCCTGCCACCTTCCGGAGGCGGGGCGCAGTGTACCTACACCCAACTGGAGCCTCATGGCTAACCCAATCATTCCCTGGATCGGCGGCAAACGACGCCTGGCCGATCTGCTGATCCCGCGCTTTCCGGCGCACAAGTGCTACGTCGAGGTCTTCGCGGGCGGCGCCGCGCTGTACTTCCTTCGCCCGCCGGCGGACGTGGAGGTCATCAACGACATCAACGGCGAGCTGGTGAACCTGTACCGCGTGGTGAAACACCACCTCGAGGAGTTCGTGCGCCAGTTCAAATGGGCGCTGTCGAGCCGCGAGGTCTTCAAGTGGATCCAGGACACGCCCGCGGAGACGCTGACCGACGTGCAGCGCGCCGCGCGCTTCTACTACCTGCAGCACCAATGCTTCGGCGGCAAGGTGCAGGGGCAGACCTGGGGCACGGCGACGACCGCGCCGCCGGTGAACCTGCTGCGCATCGAGGAGCAGTTGAGCGCCGCGCATCTGCGCCTGGCCGGCACCTTCGTCGAGCGGCTGCACTGGAAGACCTGCATCGAGCGCTACGACCGGCCGCA
>NZ_JBFUGW010000394.1:0-4395 GCF_056402735.1 Rhizobacter sp. P3_C12 | reverse complement strand
TCCCCGGCCTGCTCGGGCTGCCGCGCGACTACCTGGTCGCGCAGCTCGGCGCCTGGCGCACCAGCACGCGCCGCGCGCTGGCGCCCGACTGCATGGCACAGGTGGCGCAGGCGCTGACGGCCGACGAGGTCGGCGCGATCGCGCAGTGGCTGGCGGTGCAGCCGGTGCCCGAACCGGCGCACCCGGCGGCGACGCTGCCCGCCGCGTTGCCGATCACCTGCGGCGGCGTTCCTGACGTGACGAAGGCGGCGCCATGAAGCGCGCGCTGATCGTGATCGGGCTGCTGCTCGTCGCCGGGGTGGTGCTGGTGCTGGCTCTCAACTTCCGCGACGAGTCGCCGCTGGCCGCCGATGCCGCGCCCTTCACCCCGCAGCAGGTGGCACGCGGCGAGTACCTGGCCCGCGCCGGCAACTGCGCCGGCTGCCACACCGAGCGCGGCGGCGTGCCGTATGCCGGCGGCCGCGGCATCCCGACGCCGTTCGGCACGGTGTTCGCACCCAACCTCACGCCGCACCCGCAGCACGGCCTGGGCGCTTGGACATCGGCGCTGTTCTGGCGCGCGATGCACAACGGCCGCTCGGCCGACGGCCGGCTGCTGTACCCGGCCTTTCCGTACACCGAGCTGACCCACGTCACGCGCGAGGATTCGGATGCGCTGTTCGCGTACCTGCGCAGCCTGCCGCCCACCGACAAGCCGAACCGGTCGCATGCGCTCGGGTTTCCGTACGACACGCAGGCGGCGCTGGCCGTGTGGCGCGCCGCGTTCTTCCGGCCCGGTTCGATGCCGCACGACGGCTCGCGCTCGCCCGACTGGAACCGCGGCGCCTACCTCGTCGAGGGGCTGGGCCACTGCAACGCCTGCCATTCGAGGCGCAACGCGCTCGGCGCGAGCTCGGGCATCGCGCTCGACGGCGGGCTGATCCCGATCCAGAACTGGTATGCGCCGTCGCTCAGCGATGCGCGCGAGGCCGGCGTGGGCGACTGGGAACTGCCGAAGATCGTTGCGCTGCTGCGCAGCGGCGTCGCCGATGCGTCGCGCGGCGGCAGCGTCACCGGGCCGATGGCCGAGGTCGTGACCGGCAGCCTGCAGCACCTGAGCGCCGACGACCTGCTCGCGATGGCGACCTACCTGAAGGCCCTGTCGCAGCCCGAGGTGAAGCGCCAGCCCGCCCCGGCGGCGGTGATGGCGCAAGGCGGCCAGCTGTACAAGCAGCACTGCATCGACTGCCATGGCGAGCACGGGGAAGGCGCGCCGCCGGCCTATCCGCCGCTGGCCGGCAACCGCGCGGTGACGATGGATTCGCCGGCGAACCTGGTGCACATCGTGCTGGAGGGCGGCTTCGCGCCGTCGACGCCGGCGAACCCGCGGCCCTACGGCATGCCGCCGTTCGCGACCGTGCTCAGCGATGCCGAGCTGGCCAGCGTGCTGAGCTACGTGCGCGGCTCATGGGGCAACTGGGGAACGGAAGTCTCGCCGCTCGATGTCGCGCGGCTCAGGAAATGAGGGCGCTGACCTGAACCGCGGCCAGCAGGCCCAGCCCGAGCGCCAGCAGCCAGCCCTTGACCTCGCCGCGCCGCTGCAACGGCTTCAGGCGGTGCGGCCGACTCAGCATCGCGAGCACGACCGATGCGCAGCCCGACAGCACGAACAGCACCGCCATCGCGAGGCTCAGCCCGCTGTCGCCGCGCTGCTCGGCCATGCGCATCACGATGACGCCCATCAGCGCCCCGGCACCCATCGCCATCAGCGAATCGCGCGAGCTGGCAACGGAGGAAGGGGACGGACCGGTCGACTGCGGCATGAGAGGCTCACTGGAAGAAGACGCCATTGTCGACAGGCCACCATGACGGCAGTCCACGCAATACGTGGCGAATCCCACGCCAGTCCCCAACTTCGCACTCGCGATTGACGCTCCTTGCGGCCGCGGATAGGCTGCAGACCGCGAACGATTTCACGAATCCAGGGGGAGCCATCACATGCCTTGCCGCCGCTGCCGTCCTCTCGCCGTCGCCTTGGGGCCGCTGATGTTGCCGCTGCTCGCCGCCACCGGTGCGCAAGCCGCCGATGCGACCGACTACCTGAACCAGAAGCTGTGGGTGCAGATCGGCGCGTTCCGCCCGTCGATCAGCTCGCACATCCAGGTCGACCGCTCGAACAGCGGCGCCACCGGCACCGACCTGCACCTCGAGGACGAGCTGGGCCTGCCCGAGCACAAGACGCTGGGCACGCTGCTGGTCGGTGCGCGCTTCGGCGACCGCTGGCGCGCCGAGTTCGAGTACTTCTCGCTGAAGCGCAGTGCCGACAAGACGCTGCTCGAGACCGAGATCGTCGTCGACGACACCACCTTCCCGGTGTCGGCCTCGGTCGACAGCGATTTCGACTCGAAGGTCGCGCGGGCGAGCGTCGGCTACTCGTTCTACAAGACCGCCGAGGCCGAGGCCGGCGCGGTGGCCGGGCTGCACGTCACGCGCTTCAAGTTCATCGTCGAGGGCCTGGGCCAGGTCGACGGCGGCACCGTCGCGGTGCGCCGCGAGGAGGCCGCGCACACGGTGCCGCTGCCGACGATCGGCGCCTACGGCACCTGGTCGTTCGCGCCGAGCTGGCTGGCCTCGGGCCGCGCCGATGCATTCGCGATCAACTACAAGGGCCACAGGGGCCGGCTGCTGAACTTCCAGGCCAACGTGCAGTACCGCTTCACCGGCAACTTCGCGCTCGGCGCGGGCTGGCGCTACGACCAGTACAAGCTCACCGAGACGCGCCGCGACCCGCGCGGCGAGGTGCGCTACACCTTCCAGGGGCCGCAGGTCTTCATCGACGCCGGCTTCTGATCGCGCAGCGCCGGCGCCTGCCATGGAGACTGCCGCCTCGCCTGCCCCCGATCCCGCCGTCTTCCTGCACGTGCGGATCGTGCTCAGCATGGTGGTGAGCCTGAGCATCGCGCGGCTGCTGTCGGGGCTGGCGGTGTTCGTGCAGCACCCGGGGCGGCAGAAGGCGTACTGGGTGCACCTGCTGTGGGCGGCCTCGACCTTGCTGCTGCTGGTGCACTTCTGGTGGTGGGAGTTCCGGCTCGCGCAATTGCCGGTCTGGCGCTTCGAGCTCTACGCCTACGTGCTGTTCTACGCGGCGCTGAACTACCTGCTGTGCGCGGTGCTGTTCCCGAACGACCTCGACGAGTACGACGGCTGGCGCGACTACTTCCTCTCGCGGCGGCGCTGGTTCTTCGGGCTGCTGGCGCTGAGCTTCGTGGTCGACCTGGGCGACACCTGGATCAAGGGCGGCGCGCTGCTGCCGAAGCTCGGGCTGGAGTACCCGGTGCGGGCGGGGGCCTACGTGCTGCTGTGCGGGGCCGCCGCGCTCATCCGACACCCGGTGTTCCACGGCGCGTTCGCGGTCGGCAACCTGCTGTACCAGGTGTCGTTCATCGTGCGGCTGTATGACGTGATCGAGTGACGCCCCGGGGCCTGGATGTCAGGGATCCGTCGCGAATTCCCGGTCATTTCTGCGCGACACTCCGTCCTCGCCGGGCGTGACCCGGTTCCGCGCACCAGACCACGGCTCCACAAGACCTCGCGGTGCGCTTCACGGGAGGATCCCTTGCAGCACCACCGTTCCATCGTCGTCGATCCATTGCCGAGCCGCGTCGCCGCGCCGCACTGACCTGCTGCTGGCTGGCATCGATGTCGTCCTTCAAGAGCCTGCCGCTGAGCTGGGCGCTGTCGCGCCAATGGCACCAGGCGCAGTTGCCGTGGCTGGCCTGGACGCTGGGCGGCCTCGTGGCCCTCGCGGCGGTGGCCGCGGCAGGCGCCTGGGTGCATCTCCAGCAGCGCGACCTGGCGGCAGCCCGGCGCGATCTCGCCACCCTCCAGGCCCGCCCCGCGCCCGCCGCCGCCAGCGCCGCCGCTGAACCCGAACCCGACTTCGCCCGCCGGCTCCCCATCGACGCCAGCACCGCCGACTGGGTGCGCGACATGCAGCGCGTCACCGGCCAGCTCGGCGTCGCCGTCGTCAGCCTGGTCGACACGCCCCGCGCCGCCACCGCCGAGCAGCTCGGCCGCCACGACCTGCAGCTCACGCTGCGCGGCCCGTACCCGCAGATCAAGCTCGTGCTGAAAGAGCTGCTCGACCGCCACGCCAGCACCACCGTCGCTCGCCTGAACCTGCGCGTGATGACGAGCCCGGTCGACGTCGAGGCCACGCTGCTGCTGACGCGTTGGAGCCGCCCGCTGTCGACCGCGGGTGCACCGGCGCCCCGCGCCTCGGAGGCCAGCCGCTGATGCCGATGCGCAAGAGCCTCTGGTGGGCCCTGGGCGGAACGCTCGCCCTCACCGCCGCCTCGCTGTGGGCAACGCGGCAGGCGCCCACGCTGGTCGCGGCCGCCGTGCGCGGCGCCGAAG
>NZ_JBFUGW010000393.1:0-4431 GCF_056402735.1 Rhizobacter sp. P3_C12 | reverse complement strand
CCTGACACACACACCGCCCATGCCACTGCCCAAGCCGCCTGCCAAACGCGCCGCCCTCCTGACCCCCGCCGATTTCGAATCGCAGGCCGCTCCCAAACCCGGCAAACGCACGCAGAACAAACGCAGCGAGGAACCCGCCTCGCCGGCGGTGCTCGACCTGTTCGATGCGCCGCGCGAGGCCGCGCCGGTGGTCACCGCCAAGGCGATCGCGCCGGTGACGGCCCCGCCGGCCGCGAGCCCGCACACGTATCCCGCCGACAAGCCGCGCCGCAGCGCACCCGAGCCGAAAGCCCGCAAGCCGCGCGGCACCGGCCCGGCCAAGCTGTTCGTGCTCGACACCAACGTGCTGATGCACGACCCGACCTGCCTGTTCCGCTTCGAGGAACACGACGTCTACCTGCCGATGATCACGCTCGAGGAGCTCGACGATCACAAGAAGGGCATGTCCGAGGTCGCCCGCAATGCACGCCAGGTGAGCCGCGACCTCGATGCGCTGGCCGGCGGCCTCTCCGACCAGCCGGGGCGCGACATGGTCGACGGCCTGCCGCTCGCGACCACCGGCCACCGCGAGGCCGGCGGCAAGCTGTTCTTCCAGACCACGCTGGTCAACGTGACGCTGCCGCAGGGGCTGCCGCAGGGCAAGGCCGACAACCAGATCCTGGGCGTCGTGCAGGCGCTGCGCGACCAGCAGCAGGGCCGCGAGGTGGTGCTGGTGTCCAAGGACATCAACATGCGCATCAAGGCGCGTGCGCTGGGCCTGGCCGCCGAGGACTACACCAACGACAAGACGCTGGACGACGGCGACCTGCTCTACACCGGCGTGCTGCCGCTGCCCGCCGATTTCTGGGATCGCCATGGCAAGACCATGGAGAGCTGGAACCAGGGCGGCCTCACCTACTACCGCATCAGCGGGCCGATGGTGCCGGCGCTGCTGGTCAACCAGTTCGTCTACCTCGAGGCGCCGGGCGCCGCGCCGCTGTATGCCAAGGTCACCGAGATCACCGGCAAGACCGCGGTGCTGCGCACGCTGCGCGAGTACACCCACCAGAAGAACGCGGTGTGGGGCGTCACCGCGCGCAACCGCGAGCAGAACTTCGCGCTGAACCTGCTGATGGACCCGGAGTGCGACTTCATCACGCTGACCGGCACGGCCGGCACCGGCAAGACGCTGATGACGCTGGCCGCCGGGCTGTCGCAGGTGATGGACGACCGCCGCTACACCGAGATCATCGTGACGCGCGTGACGGTGCCGGTCGGCGAGGACATCGGCTTCCTGCCGGGCACCGAGGAAGAGAAGATGTCGCCGTGGATGGGCGCGCTCGACGACAACCTCGAGGTGCTGTCGAAGACCGACGGCGCGGCCGGCGAATGGGGCCGCGCGGCCACCAACGACCTGGTGCGCAGCAAGATCAAGATCAAGAGCCTGAACTTCATGCGCGGGCGCACCTTCCTGAACAAGTTCGTGATCATCGACGAGGCGCAGAACCTGACGCCCAAGCAGATGAAGACGCTGATCACGCGCGCCGGCCCCGGCACGAAGATCGTGTGCCTGGGCAACCTGGCGCAGATCGACACGCCGTACCTGACCGAAGGCAGCTCGGGCCTGACGTTCGCGGTCGACCGCTTCAAGGGCTGGCCGCATTCGGGGCACGTCACCCTGGCACGCGGCGAGCGTTCGCGCCTGGCCGATTTCGCTTCCGAGGTGTTGTAGCCCGGGTGACAACCCGGGTTTCGTCGCACACATCCCGGATTGGCATCCGGGCTACGAGACTCTGTCGCGGATCTGCTGCAGCGCCGTCGGATCCTCGATGGTGGTCAGGTCGCCTGGGTCGCGGTGCTCGCACACCGCCTGGATCGCGCGGCGCAGCAGCTTGCCGGAGCGCGTCTTCGGCAACGCGCTGACGAAGTGCACCCGCGAGGGCCGGGCAATCGCGCCCAGGCCTTGCTCCACCGTCTTCATCACCTCGCCCTCCAGGCGCAGCCGCGCGGCCTCGTCGGCGGCCCGGCTGGCATCACGCAGCACGACGAAGGCCATCGCCACCTGCCCCTTCAGCGCATCGGCCACGCCGACCACCGCCACCTCGGCCACCGCCGGGTGGCTGCTGATACTCTCCTCGATCTCGCGCGTGCCCAGCCGGTGGCCGGCCACGTTGATCACGTCGTCGGTGCGGCCGAGGATGAAGAAGAAGCCATCCTCGTCGCGCACGCCCCAGTCGAAGGTGCTGTACACCATGCGCCCGGGGATCGTCTTCCAGTAGGTCTCGACGAAGCGCGCATCGTCGCGCCACACCGTCTGCATGCAGCCAGGCGGCAGCGGGCCCTCGATGACCAGCACGCCCTTCTGGCTCGGCTGCGTMAGCTCCTCGCCGCTCAACTCGTCGACCAGCTTCACGTCGTAGCCGTACATCGGCACGCCCGGGCTGCCGAACTTGCCGGGCATCGGCTCCACGCCGTTGGCGATCGTCAGGATCGGCCAGCCGGTCTCCGTCTGCCAGTAGTTGTCGATGACGGGCTTGCCCAGGCCATCGGCGATCCAGCGCGCGGTCGGCTCGTCCAGCGGCTCGCCGGCCAGGAACAGCGCGCGCAGGCTCGACAGGTCGTGCCGCTTCAGCAGCGCGGCATCGTGCTTCTTCAGCACCCGCACCGCGGTCGGCGAGCTGAACATCACGCTGACGCGATATTTCTCGACCAGGCTCCACCACACCGCCGCATCGGGCCGTGTCGGCAAGCCCTCGTACATCAGCGTCGCCATGCCGGCAATCAGCGGCCCGTAGACGATGTAGCTGTGGCCGACCACCCAGCCGATGTCGCTGGTGCAGAAAAAAGTCTCGCCGGCCTGCCCCTGGAAGATGTGCTTCATGCTCGCGGCCAGCGCCACCGCGTAACCGCCGGTGTCGCGCTGCACGCCCTTGGGCCGGCCGGTGGTGCCGCTGGTGTACAGCGTGTAGCTCGGCTGCGTGGCCTCGACCCAGGTGCACGGCACCACCGCGTCGAAGTGCGCCGCACGCAGCGCCTCGTACTCCGCATCGCGCTGCGCATCGAGCTGCATCGGCGCGAGCCCGCGGTCGATCATCAGCGTGCGCGGCGTCTTGTGATCGGCCAGCCGCATCGCCTCGTCGAGCAGCGGCTTGTAGGCCACGACCTTGCCGCCGCGGCTGCCGGCATCGGCGCTGACGATCAGCACCGGCTGCGCATCGTCGATGCGGCTCGCCAGGCTCGCGCTCGCGAAGCCGCCAAACACCACCGAATGGACCGCGCCGATGCGGGCGCAGGCGAGCATCGTGAACGCCGCCTCGGGAATCATCGGCAGGTAGACCAGCACCCTGTCGCCCTGCTTCACGCCGAGCGCGAGCAGGAGGGCCGCCATGCGCTGCACCTCGGCATGCAGCTCGCGGAAGCTGTAGCGCCGCTCGTCGCCGGTCTCGCTGGAGACGTGGATCAGCGCGTCCTGGTCGGCGCGCGCGGCCAGGTGCCGGTCGACCGCGTTGTGGCACAGGTTGGTCCGCCCGCCGACGAACCAGCGCGCGAACGGCGGATGGCTGGCGTCGCAGACCTGCTCGAACGGCCGCTCCCACTCGATCAGCGCCGCCTGTTCGGACCAGAAGCCGGCGCGGTCGGCGAGCGAGCGCGCATGAAAATCGCGATAGGCATCCATACCCTTGGTTACACCACAGAAACACCCTCGCAACAACCCAGGAAAAGCCTGAAGAGAACGTGCTAAGTGCCGGTTTTGAAAGGACTTTTGCGGTTGACGCTGCCCGGTGACTCTTTTATGCTGCGCGGCATGTTCCGGTCGGCCGTCCCCTTTTTCGTGCGCAGCGCCCTGGTGGCGGCGGCCTTCGGCTGCGGCAGCGCCTGGGCCGACACCGACCAGATCTCCCGCCTGCTGACCGACAAGGGGCTGATCGCGCCGGGTGGCGCGGCCGCCACGCCGGCCGCGGCACCGCCCCCTGAAGCGGCCTCCGCCCCGGCGGTCACCACGACGGCAGCCGCCCCCGAAAGCTTCACCCAGCACGTCCGCGAGAAGGCATCCGACATGGTGCTGACCGCGATGAACTTCCTCGGCGTGCGGTACCGCCGCGGCGGCAACGACGCCGACTCCGGCTTCGACTGCAGCGGCTTCACCCGCCACGTCTTCGAGAGCGCGCTCGGCCTCGTGCTGCCGCGCCGCGCCGACGAGCAGGCGCACGCGAAGGGCCTGCTGGCCGTCAAGCGCGACGAGTTGAAGCCCGGCGACCTGGTGTTCTTCAACACGCTGCGCCGCACCTTCTCGCACGTCGGCATCTACATCGGCGAAGGCAAGTTCATCCACGCGCCGAAGCCGGGCGGCGAGGTGCGGGTCGAGGACATGCGCTTCGCGTACTGGGCCAAGCGCTTCACCGGCGGTCGCCGCGCCGAGCAGGCCGATGCGCCGGCCGTGCCGTCGGCCAC